>SCVU01000492.1 GCA_004296785.1 Planctomycetota bacterium | reverse complement strand
CCGGCCGCGCGCGAGGCGCTGTTCGCGCAGTGGCGCGACGGCAAGTTCCGCTGGAACGCGGAGCAGCAGCGGTACGAGCCAGTCGCGCGCTGACGCACGCGACGAGTGGCGCCGTCAGGGCAGCCTCGGGAACCGCCCCGGCAGCGCCGAGATGCGCCGGAACTTCTCGATCCGCGCCGCGACGAGCTCGTCCAGCGGGATCCCCGCCAGCTCGTCCAACGCGTCGAGAATCCCCTGCCGCACCGCCTGCATCGCCGCCTCCGGCGCCCGATGCGCACCCCCGAGCGGCTCCGGCAGGATCCGATCGATGATCCCGAGCTTCTGCAGGTCCGGCGCCGTCAGCTTGAGCGCCTCCGCCGCGTCCGGCGTCTTCTCCGCGTCCTTCCACAGGATCGCCGCGCAGCCCTCGGGACTGATCACCGAGTAATACGCGTACTCCATCATCAGCACGCGGTCGCCGACGCCGATGCCGAGCGCTCCCCCGCTGCCGCCCTCGCCGATCACGATGACGACGATCGGCGTGCGCAGCGCGACCATCGCGAGGATGTTCTCGGCGATCGCCATCGCCTGCCCGCGCTCCTCCGCGCCGATGCCCGGATAGGCGCCGGGCGTGTTGATCAGGCTGACGATCGGCAGGCCGAGCTTCTCGGCGAGCTTCATCTTGCGCAGCGCCTTGCGGTACCCCTCGGGGTGCGCGCAGCCGAAGTTGCAGCGCAGCCGCTCCTTGGTCGTGCGTCCCTTGCGATTGCCGACGACGAGGAAGCGCCGGTCCGCCATCGTCGCGAAGCCCGTCACGATCGCCGGGTCGTCGCCGAACGCGCGGTCGCCGTGGAGCTCGTGGAAGTCCTCGAACAGCGTCGCGACGTAGTCGGAGGTGATCGGGCGGCCCGGGTGGCGAGCGACGGTCACGCGTTCCCAGGCCGACAGGCGCGCGTAGGTCTCGCGCAGCTTCTCCTCCATCCGCGCGCGCAGCGTCTTGATCTCGCCGGAGATGTCCAGGCGCGTGTTCAGCGCGAGGGCTTCGAGCGCGGCGATGCGCTCCTCGTACTCCTGGATCGGCCGCTCGAACGGCAGGCTGGCGGTCGAGCTGCCCGCTTCGCGCGCGGTGCTCTCGGAGCTCTTCTTCTTCTTCTCGGCCAAGCGTGCCTCGGGGTCCCCGCTGGGTCGCCGGGGGGCGGAGCATCGTGCCCGCGAGGTCGCGTTCGTGCAACGGCGGCGTCGCGCGCCGCGTCGCCGGGTGCCGCGAACGCCGCGCTGCTCTTGAGACCGCGCCGCCGCGCGCCGTATCCTCACGCGATGAGCGCGAGTGTTGCCGGCGCTGCCGGCCCCCAGGCCTGGCGCATCGAGGTCTTCCGCCGCCCCGACCGCGACGATTCCGAGGGCGCGAGCGTGCAGCGCGGCCTCGCCGAATGCGGCTACGCCGAGCCCGCGAGCGTCCGCTCCGGCCGCGGTTATCTCCTCTCTCCCGAGTGGTCGCGCGGCGATGCCGAGCGCATCGCCGAGACGCTGCTGTGCGACCCGGTGCTCGAGCACGCCAGCGTGACCGCGCCCGGTGAAGAGCCGCCGGCGGCGCGCGACGCGCGCGGCGCGGGCAAGCTGCGCCTGCTCGTCGCGCCGCGACCGGGCGTGATGGATCCGGTCGCGCTGACGTTGGATGCGCTGCTCGCGCGCGCGCTGCCCGCGGCGCCGAGCGCGCGCGTCGCGACGTTCAAGATCTTCGAGCTCGCGCCGCGCGCCGGCGCGAAGTTGTCGAGCGCGGCGGCGGCCGAGGCCGGCAAGCGCGCGCTCGCGAACGAGACGATCGAGCTGTTGCTCGCGGGTCGCGAGGACCTGCCGTACCGCGCGCCGAGCGGACACGCGCAGCGCGGTCGCGTCGAGGTCGCGCTGCTCGGGCTCGGAGATGCGGGCCTCGAGGATCTGTCGAAGCGCGGGCAGCTGTCGCTGACGCTGCTCGAGATGCAGTCGATCCAACGGCACTACCGCGAGCTCGGCCGCGAGCCCTCGGCGCTCGAGCTCGAGACGCTCGCGCAGACGTGGAGCGAGCACTGCAAGCACAAGACGTTCACGAGCCCGATCGACTTCCACGGCGAGCGCATCGAGAACCTGTTCAAGAGCACGATCGTCCGCGCGACGAAGGAGCTCGCGAAGGACTGGTGCGTCAGCGTGTTCCACGACAACGCCGGCGTGATCAGCTTCGATCAGGGCCAGGACCTGTGCCTGAAGGTCGAGACGCACAACCACCCGAGCGCGATCGATCCGTACGGCGGCGCGGGCACCGGCGTCGGCGGCGTCGTGCGCGACATCCTGGGCGCGGGCCTCGGTGCGCGCCCGATCGCGAACACCGATGCGTTCTTCGTCGGGCCGAGCGATCTTCCCGACGCTGCGCTGCCGAAGGGCTGCCTGCATCCGCGGCGCATCCTGCGCGGCGTCGTCGCCGGCGTGCGCGACTACGGCAATCGGATGGGGATTCCGACGGTCAACGGCGGCGTGTGGTTCGACCCGCGCTACGTCGGCAATCCGCTCGTCTACTGCGGCACGCTCGGGCTGATCCCGCACGAGCGCGTGCACAAGGAAGTGCGGCCCGGCGACGTGATCGTCGCGGCCGGCGGACGCACCGGGCGCGACGGGATCCACGGCGCGACGTTCTCCTCGCTCGAGCTGACCGAGGACAGCGACGTCGAGTCGAGCTCGGCCGTGCAGATCGGCAATCCGATCGAAGAGAAGCGCTGTATGGACTGCCTGCTCGCCGCGCGCGATCGCGGCTTGTATCGCGCGGTCACGGACTGCGGCGCGGGCGGCTTCTCGAGCGCGATCGGCGAGCTCGGCTCCGAGTGCGGCGCCGACGTCGACCTCGCGAACGCGCCGCTCAAGTACCCGGGCCTGTCGAGCCACGAGATCTGGATCAGCGAGGCGCAGGAGCGGATGGTGCTCGCGGTGCCGCCCGAGCACGTCGACGCGCTGCTCGCGCTGTTCCGCTCGGAGGACGTCGAGGCGACCGCGATCGGGCGCTTCACCGACACGCACCGACTCGTCGTGCGCGACGCGGGCGTCGTCGTCGGCGAGCTCGACATGAAGTTCCTGCACGACGGATTGCCGCGCGCGCTGCAGATGGCGACGCACGCGGCGCCGCGGATCGCGGATCCGGGCGTGCCGAAGTGCACCGATGTCGGCGCGGCGCTGCTCGCGCTGCTCGCCGAGCCGAACGTCGCGAGCAAGGAGTGGATCGTGCGCCAGTACGACCACGAGGTGCAGGGCATGAGCGTCGTCAAGCCGTTCTGCGGCCCGCGCGCGAGCGGCCCGTCGGACGCGGCGGTACTGCAACCGCTGGCGGCTTCGAACAAGGGCGCCGCGCTCGCGCTCGGCGCGTGCCCGCGCTACGGACTGCTCGACCCGCACGCGATGGCGCTCGCGGCGATCGACGAGGCGCTGCGCAACGCGGTGTGCGTCGGCGGCGATCCGGCGCGCACGGCGATCCTCGACAACTTCTCGTGGGGCAACTGCAAGAAGCCCGATCGCCTCGGCTCGCTCGTGCTCGCCGCGAAGGCCTGCTACGAGGGCGCGAAGGCGTACGGCACGCCGTTCATCTCGGGCAAGGACTCGCTGAACAACGAGTACCGCGTCGGCGACCGCACGATCGCGATCCCGCCGACGCTGCTCGTGTCGGCGCTGTCGATCGTGCCGGACGTCGCGCGCGCGCAGACGATGGATCTGAAGCGCGCGGGCAATCTGCTGTACTTCGTCGGCATCACGCGCGCGGAGCTCGGCGGCTCGCTGTACCTCGAGCACGCGCTCGCGCGCGCCGGCGGCGCCGCGAACTCGGATCCGCTCGCGCCGCCGCTGCTCGGCGGCGCGGTGCCGCGCCCCGATCTCGAAGAGGCGCCGCGCGTGCTCGCCGCGCTGCACGCGGCGATCTCGGCCGGGCTCGTCGCGAGCTGCCACGACGCGTCGGAGGGCGGCCTCGCGGTCGCCGCGGCCGAGATGGCGCTCGCCGGTCGGCTCGGCGCGCGCATCGACGCGGCGCTCGTGCCGTGCGCGAGCCTGCCCGCAAACGCCGACCCGCTCGCGACGCGGCTGTTCTCGGAGTCGTGCACGCGCTTCGTCGTCGAGGTCGATCCGGCGCACGCGGCGGCCTTCGAGCAGAAGCTCGCGGGCCGCGCGTGCGCGAAGATCGGCGCGGTGACGGCCGATGCGCGCCTCTCGATCCACGACGGCCCGCGCGTCGCGGCCGAGCTCGCGCTCGGCGCGCTCGACCAGGCGTTCCACGGAGGTTTCCACGGATGAGTGCGACGCTGGCGAATCGAACCGGCCGCTCGACGCTCGCGCGCGCGCTCGTGCTGCGCGCGGCGGGCACGAACTGCGACCGCGAGGCGGTGCTCGCGCTCGAGCTCGCGGGCGCGCGCGCCGAGCTGCTGCACCTGTACCGACTGCTCGAACAGCCCGCGCGGCTCGACGAGGCCGAGGTTCTCGTGCTGCCCGGCGGCTTCTCGTACGGCGACTATGTCGCGGCGGGCCGGCTGTTCGCGCACGAGCTGCGCCAGCGCCTGGCCGACGCGCTGGTCGGTTTCGTCGCGCGCGGCGGCTGCGTGCTCGGCATCTGCAACGGCTTCCAGGTGCTCGTCGAGACCGGACTGCTCGAGGGCCCGGCCGTCGCGCGCGGCGAGCGACCGCGCGCGCTCGCGCTCGAGAACAACGCGTCGAATCAGTTCGAGTGCCGCTGGGTGCTGCTCGAAACGCTGCCGAGCGCGTGCGCGTTCCTCGAGCCCGGCGAGCGCATCCCCGTCCCCGTCGCACACGGCGAAGGACGCCTCGCGGTGCGCGACGCGGCGACGCTCGCCGCGCTGTACCAGCACAAGCAGGTCGCGCTGCGCTACGTCGATCCGGACGCCGCGGCCGGCGCGGATCCCAAGCGCGTGCCGTATCCCGCGTGCCCGAACGGCTCGCTCGACGCGATCGCCGGCGTGTGCGACGCGACCGGCCGCGTGCTCGGGCTGATGCCGCACCCCGAGCGCAACGTGCGCGTGTTCCACCACCCGCAGTGGACGCGCATGAGCGGTCGCCGCGAGGGCGAAGGGCTGCGCGTGTTCCGCCGCCTCGTCGCCTGCGCGCAATCCTCGATCACCCCAGCCCGAGTCTGACCCGCGAGCCGAACCCCATGATCCGCACCCACGTCTCCACCTTCTCGAGCGCCGCGCTCGTCGGCGCGCTCGCGCTGCTGTGCGGCGCCTGCAATTCGACGCCGGCCGATTCGAACGGCGCGAGCGTCTCCGAGGCTTCGTTCGACACGCGGCCGATCGACCGCGAGGCCGAGTTCGCCGCGGACGCCGAGCCGGTGTGGACCGCGCTCGTCCAGCTGCTCGGCGAGCGCGCCGACGGCCACGAGCTGCGCGTGATCGACTTCCCGCGCCGCGCGCGCTGCCGCATCCGCGAGATCGAGATCACCGCGGCGGTCGACGTGCTCGACGTCGGTCGCACGCGCGTGCGGCTGTGGACCGATCACCCGCTGCGCTTCGATCGCTCGATCGCCGGCACGCTGCTCGACGAGACCGCGGCGCGCCTGCGCCTGCCGAAGCCGGCGGTGCAGGCGCTCGAAGGTCCGCGCGAGCGCGTGCGCTAGCGCGCCGCGAACTTGCGCGGCACGAGCCGCAAGAACCCGCACGCGCTCACGCGCGCCGAGCCCGCCGATGGATCCCAACCTGTCCGATCACGACGCGGACGTCGCGCGCGCGGCGCTGCCGCCGGCGGAGTTCTACCGCTCCCCCGCCGTGCACGAGCGGGTGGTCGAGCGCGCGTTCGCGCGCGCGTGGCACTGGATCGACGCGGAAGGCTTGCCGCCGGCCGGACACGCGCGGCCGTTCGTGCTCGCGCCCGGCACGCTCGACGAACCGCTCGTGCTGTCGGCGAGCGCCGACGGCGCGCGCGTGCACTGCTTCTCGAACGCGTGCACGCACCGCGGCGCGCTGGTCGTGCGCACGAGCTGCAAGAACGCGTCGCTGCGCTGCACCTACCACGGCCGGCGCTTCGACGAGCAGGGCCGCTTCGTCGCCGCGCCGCACTTCGAAGGCGCGGCGGACTTCCCCGCGCCCGCCGACGATCTCGCGCCCGCGCGCTGGAACGCGCTCGGGCCGCTGCACTTCGCCGCCGTCGCGCCGCGGATGGACTTCGATGCCTGGCTCGGTTCGCTGCGCACGCGCCTCGCGGCGCTGCCGCTCGAGCGCGCGGAGCTCGATCGCTCGCGCTCGCGCGACTACGAGTTCGACGCGCACTGGGCGCTGTACGTCGACAACTTCCTCGAAGGGCTGCACGTCCCCTACGTGCATCCGACGCTGAACCAGGCGATCGATTTCGACACGTACCGGACCGAGCTCGAGCCGTGGGGTTCGGTGCAGATCGCGAAGGCGAGCGATCCGAAGGACGCGCTCGAGCTCGCGAATGAGCGCGACGTCGGCGGCCTGTACTACTGGCTGTTCCCGTGCACGATGGTCAACGTGTACCCGTGGGGGCTGTCGCTGAACGTCGTGCAGCCGCAGGGGCACGCGCGGACGCGGGTGCTGTTCCGCTCGTACGTGTGGGACCGTTCGCGACTCGACCAGGGCGCGGGCGCGGGGCTCGATCAAGTCGAGCAGGAAGACGAGGCCGTCGTGCAGTTGGTGCAGCGCGGGCTGCGCTCGCGCTTGTACCGCCGAGGTCGCTACGCGCCGCAGCGCGAGCACGGTGTGCATCACTTCCATCAGTTGCTCGCGCGCTGCTTGAACGAGCGCTGAAGGCGCGTGTCACCGCGCGCGTGCAGCATGACTATGCTGGTGCATGGCCACGAGCACGGTCGGGAGCGTGCGCTGGGTCCTCGCTGGGGCGATCTGGGTCGGCGTTCTGGGCGGACTCGTGTTGCGGCAGTGGGTCGACGCGCGCGAAGCACGCGCGGTCTCCACGGAGTCCGCGCCGCCCGACGCTGCGCACTCGCTGGCGATCCGCGCGCGCCTGCGCGGTCCCGACGGCCCGCTCGCGCCGCGCTCCGACATCCGCCTCTGGCGGCGCCCGCTCGCGAACTCGGTCGGCCTCGGCGACGAGAGCAACGATCCTGAGATCCACCCGCTCGGCGAGCACGGCGAGCTCGTGCTCGCGCACTCGACGTCCGAGCACGTCGACGCGCTGCGCATCGTCGTGCAGACGCGCGCGGAGCCCGCGCTCGAAGCGCACTTCGACGTCGTCGCGCCGCACGCGATCGACGCGTTCGATGCCGGCGAGCTCGAGCTGCGGCCGGTCCGCATCCTCGTCGCCGGCCTCGTGGTCCAGGCGAGCGGCGAGCCGGCGGCGTTCGCCCACGTCGAGCTCGAGTCGCAAGTGACCGATGCCCCGCTCGCGCAGCTCGACCGACCCGAGCTCGATGCGGAGCGCGCCACCCATGACGAGATGCGCGCGGCGATCCTCGCGGCCCGCGACTCGCTGCAGTGGTCGAGCGGCGCCAGTCGCGCGACCTACAGCAATGGGTCCGGCCTCTTCGCATTCTTCAGCGCCGACCCGATCGCGCGCGTGCGCGTGCGCGCTGCGGCGTCGGATGCGGACGCGAGCGAATGGGTCGAGCTCGGCGGCGCTGAGCCGATGTCGTGCAGAATCGAGTTGCCGGAGGTTGCCCCGCTCAGCGGTCGCGTGCTGCTCGCGCCGGACGTGCCGCTCGATGACTTGTCCGTCGGCATCGAGGATCTGCACCGACACAGGTATCCGCTGGGCGTACACCGCTATGCCAAGCTCGCGGGCGACGGTTCGTGGAGTCTCACGAGCGTTCGCGTCGGAGCGCCGCGCGTGCTGTGGCTGCGCGCGCTGAACACGAGCCTCGAGATCGCTGTGTCGGAACCCTTCGCCGTCGAAGCGGGCGGCCGCAGCGTGCCGGACTTCGACCTGCGCGATCTGCGCGCGCTCGACTGCGAGCTCGTCGACGAGCGCGGCGCGCCGCTCGACGGAGCGCATGCTGCGTTCCGCTGGGCTGCGGGGCAGCCGTGGGAGTTCGCGTTCCAGCACGACGGGCGCACACGGCTGTGGGTGCGCGGCGAGACCGTCGAAGCCTGGTTGATGGCGCCGGGCCGCGCGTGTCGACACGTCGCGAAATTCGCGTCGGGTCAGCGCTTCGAGCTCGAGCCCGAGACACCGGAGACGCTCGCCAGGGAGCTCCGTGATTTCCCGCGCGACTTGATCGAGCGCATCCGCGGCCCACGGTGACGCCGAGGTGACGGCGCCGCGTCGCGTGAACGCTACGCTGGTGCGCCATGCGCGCGCTCGCAGTCGGTGTCGTCGTCGTACTCGTCGCCGGGCTCGCCGCGTTCTTCGTGCTGCGCGCTCCGGCGCCGACCGAGCGCGAGCTCGGCGCGGCCGCGCACTCCGCCGCCGATGACGCCGCGCGACCGGCGGCCGACGCCGCGCTCGCCGCCGGCGACTCGAGCGCCGCGCCGCTCGCCGTGCGCACGGACGCCGCACCGGTCGACCGCGCCGCGATCGCCGAGCTGCCAACGGTCGAAGCCACACTGAGCGGACCGACCGAGGAGCTGTTCATCGTCGACGCCGCGACACGCGCTCCGATCGCCGACGCGCGCGTCCGGTTCGCCGACATCCCCGCGGCCGAGTACCGCGCGTGGTTCGACTGGAACGCCGGGCTCGGCCCCGGTTGTCGCCGCGTCGAGGCGGAAGGCCGCGCGCTGCGCTCGGACGAGTCGGGCCGCGTGCGCATCCCCGTGCCCGCGGGCCGCGGCGTCGTCGTCGCGCAGAGCGGCGATCGCTTCGGCATCTGGTGGTACGACGCCGACGCGCCGCGCCCGTGGACGCTCGCGCTCGAGCGCGACGCCGAATGGATCGTGCACGCGCGCGACGTCGCGGGCCGTCCGATCCCGAACCTGCCGCTCGAAGTGCGCGCGCCGGCCGCGCCGCCGCGCGCGCCTGTGACGATCGCGACGCTGGAGACCGACGCCAACGGCGAGGCGCGCGTCGAGCACGCGGCGTGGCTGCTCGCGCACCGCGACGAGTCGCGCTTCGCGATCCATCCGCTCGGCCTGTTCGGCGAGCTCCCGCGCATCGACCTCGACGGCCGCGCGCCGCCGACCGCGCCGAGCGAGCTCGTGCTGCCCGAGGTCGGCCTCGTGCGCGTCCACGTGCTCGATCCGGACGGCGCGCCGCTGCCGACGGGCGATCCGAGCTCGAGCCAGCAGAACGTCTGGCTGCGCGACGCGAGCGTGCAGGGCGAGCTCAAGCCGGGTCCGCTCGTCGCACGCGTCCCGCTGCGCGGCTCGGGTCCGCACACGCTGTACGTGCGCACGGGCCTCGAGCTCGAGGCGATCCACCGCGTCTCCGGCGTCGGCGGCGCGAGCACCGCGCGCGCGAGCGGGCCGCGCGCGCCGTTCGACACGGTCGACATCGCCGTGCGCGCGGGCAGCGGCTCGCCGCTCGTGCGCGTGCGCGTGCTCGACGAGCGCGGGCCGTTCGCACAGCGGCGCGTCGGCATCTCGCGCCGCCTGCGGCGCCCGAACGGCAGCTCGAGCAGCGGCGGACAGCAGCTGCTCACCGACGCGCGCGGGATCCTGATCGTGCCGCTCGAGGAGTTGCCCGCGAACAGCGTGACGCTGCTGACGCTGACCGACGCGGAGAACGAGCACCGCCAGGCGCTCGTGCGCCTCGACCAGCCGGTCGAGAACGGCTGGGTGGACGCGGGCGACGCGCTGCTCGCCGAGGCGCCGCTGCTCGTCGCCGGGCTCGTGTGCGACGGCACCGGCGCGCCGCTTTCGGGCGCGCGCGTCGACGTGCAGGGCGCGTTGAAGCCCGAATACGCGCCCCCGGCGGATCCGAAACCGTCCGCGACTCCGCAGCAGCTCGAGCACCAGCGGCTCGTGCGCTTCATGATGGGGCCGCGCTGGGACGCGACCAGCGACGCCGCCGGGCGCTTCGAGGTGCGCGCGTTCCCGATCTGCAGCGAGCTCAAGCTCAGCGCGCAGCGCGCCGACCAGCCGCGCAGCGCGGAGGTCGAGTGCGCGATCGGCGCCGACGACGTGCGGCTCGTGCTCGCGAGCGGCGGCACGCTGGCCGGCCGCGTGCTGCTGCCGGATTCGCTGCAACCCGAGCACGTGCGACTGTCGATCGAGCCGCTGCGCGAGCGCGCGATCAAGGACTCGCGCGACTCCGCGGCCGCGCAACTCGCCGCGGACGGCACGTGGAGCGCCAGCGGGTTGCTCGCGGGCCGCTGGCAGATCAAGGTGCAGGACGCGCGCGTGTTCGCATGGGAACCGCTCGTGCCGCCCATCGAGGTCGACGTGGTCGCGGACACGACGACGCGTGCGCCCGACATCGACCTGCGCGCGCTGATGCGCACGCTCTCGATCTCCGTCGTCGACGAGCGCGGCGCGCCGATCGCCGAGGCACAGGGGACGTTCCGCGGGGCCGATGCGAGCGACAACAACGACATCGACGTGCGCGACGGGAAGGCGACGATCCACACGCGGCACGCGTCGATCGACGCGTGGATCGGCGCGCCGGGGCGCCGCTGCGTGCACGTGCCGGAGCTCGCCGACGGCGCGCGCATCGTGCTGCCGCCGGCCGCGAGCATCGAGCTGCGGCTGCGCGATCTCGCGGCGCTGCCGCCCGACGGGTACGAGCTGCGCGTGCAGCTCGATCCGGGTCTCGGGGCGGACAATTGGATGCTCGGCGAGATCTCGCGTTCGTCGCCGGGCGTGTTCGATCGCGCGGGAGCGACGCGCGTCACGGTGCCGCACGGCGGCAGGCTGCGGGTGAATGCGAGCGTGCGCGTCGCCGGCGGACTCGAGAACGCGCGGATGGAGTGGGTCGCACAGGCCGCGCCCGCGTTCGAGCTCGCGCTCGACGGCGCGCCGCCGGAACACGTCGAGCTCGACATCGATCCCGCCGCGGTGCGCGCGGCGGTCGAGAAGCTGCGCGCGCGGTGAGCGCGGCCGCGGGCTGAACGCCGGCGCGGCGCGCATAGGATGTGCGCCGTGCACACCGGCTACCTGACCGCGGCGGGCGGAATCGGCATGTTCCTGATCGGCATGCACACGCTGACCGGCGGGTTGCGCGCGCTCGCCGGCCCGTGGCTCGAACGCCAGCTCGCGCGCCAGACGCGCACCCCCGCGCGCGGTGCGCTGTTCGGCGCGCTGCTCACCGCGCTGCTGCAATCCTCGAGCGCGACGACGATCGCGGCGGTCGGCTTCGTCGGCGCCGGCGTGCTCGCGTTCCCGCAGGCGCTCGGCATCGTGTTCGGCGCGAACCTCGGTTCGACCGCGACCGGCTGGCTGGTCGCGGCGTTCGGCATCCGCTACGACCTCGGCCTCGTCGCCAACGTGCTCGTGCTCGCGGGCGCGCTGGCGATGCTCTACGGCAGCGGGCGCGCGAGCGCGATCGGCCGCGCCGTCGCCGGCGTCGCGCTCGTGCTGCTCGGCCTCGCGCTGCAGAAGCAGGCGCTGGCGCAGCTGCCGCAGTTCGCGCTCTCCTCCGGCCTGCCGGCCGACACGCTGGCCGGCCGTGCGCTGCTCGTGGCGATCGGTTTCGGCATGACGCTGCTGACGCAGTCGTCGAGCGCCGGCGTCGCGGCGGCGCTCGCGGCGGTCAACGCTGGAACGCTTGGGCTCGCGCAGGCCGCGGCGCTCGTGATCGGCATGGACGTCGCGACCTCGCTGAATTCGCTGGTGGCGTCGCTGGGCGGCTCGCTCGCGATGCGCCGCACCGGCATCTCGAACCTCGTGTTCAACGCGCTGTGCGCGGTGCCCGGATACCTGCTGCTGCCCGCGTTCGTCGCGGCGGCCGAACGCATCGGCGCCGGGAGCGGCCCGGAGTTCGCGCTGGTCGGATTCCACTCGGCGTACAACCTGCTCGGCGTGGTCGTCGCGGTCGCCTGCGCGACGCCGTTCGCGCGCCTGATCGAGCGGCTCGTGCCCGAGCGCAGCGCGCGCCCCATGCGCCTGGACGCGGGCGTCGCGCGCGCGCCGGGCGTCGCGATCCCGGCGTGCGCGGCTGCGCTGCTGCGACTCGCGCGCGCGGCGTCGGCCGCGACCGAGCGACTGCTCGCCGAGCCGCCGACGTCCGAGTCCGCCGCGTGCGCGGTCACGGCGCCGCTGCGCAGCGAGCTCGACGGCGTGCGCGACGACCTCGGCACGGTCTCGACCGAGCCGAAGCAGGGCGCGCTGCACGAGCGGCACCTCGCGCTGCTGCACGCCGCCGACCACCTCGAGCGCTGGCTCGACCGCCTCGAGGAGGTCGGCGTCGCGACGGCGCACGCGACGCCGCCCGCGCGCGACTGGTCGCGCGAGCTCGCGCGGATCGCGGGCGCCGCCGGAGCGGGTGCGCGCCACGCATTGCTCGTCGACGCGCACGCGCTGCACGCCGCGATCCACGCGCGCATGCCCGAGCTGCGCCGGGACATGCTGTCGCAGACCGCGCGCGGCGCGCGCGAGCCCGACGACGCGCTCGCCGTGCTCGACGAGCTGCGGCGCCTCGAGCACGTCGCGCTGCACGTGTGGCGCACGCACCGCTACCTCGCGCTCGCGCACGGCGATCCGCCGGGGCCCGAGTGACGCAGCCGGCGCGCGCCGACCGCGCGCGCTCAGCGCGGCGCCGGCCGCTGCAGGTGCTCGACGATCGTCCGCGCGAGCTCCATGCCGATGCTCGGCAGCGCGGCGAGCTGCTCGACGCTCGCGGCCTTGACGCCGTGCACGCTGCCGAACGCGCGCAACAGCGCCTTGCGCTT
>SCVU01000491.1 GCA_004296785.1 Planctomycetota bacterium | reverse complement strand
CCGGCGCCGCGCGTCTCGCTGGCGCGCTGTCCGCGCCCCGGAGCGACGACCGGCACGCCGTCGGAGAGGATCAGCACCGCGAGGCGCACGCCCGCGACCTGCGACAGCGGCTCCAGCACTTCCTTCATTGCTCGCCTCCGAAGTCGGAATCGCTGCCGGCCAGCTCGAGCAGCAGCGCCTCGGCCTGCGGCGCGAGCGGACCGCGCGTCCACAGCGCGCCCGCGTCGAGCTCGCCCGCCGCGACCGAGAGCGTTCCGAACGAACCCTCGAGGCGCAGCGACATCAGTTGACCGAGGCCGAGCCGGCGCGCGCTCGCGCGCGAGTTCTGCAGCAGCGCGCGCGTCGCGCGCGCGGTGCGCTCGGCCGTCGCGCCCTTCGGCCCTTGCACGAGCGCGGTCGAGCCGCGCACGTACAGCGCCGCTTCGACGCCGTCCTGCGCGGCGAGCCGCTGCAGCGTCGGGCGCAGATCGCGTGCGCGGCCGGCGGGAGCGGGCTCGGCCTCGCCGTCGCCGCGCAGCACGCCGCTCTTCTCGACTTCGCGCAGCGCCTGCTCGATCGTGCGCGGCTCGTCGGCCTGCGCGGCGAGGCGGCGGTGGCGCGCCTCGAGCTCGGGCTGACCCGGCGCGAGCTCGAGCAGCGCCGTCGCCGCCAGCAGTGCGTCGGCAGTCGCGCCGATGCGCTCGCACAGGTCGAGGCGCAGCTCGAACACGCGCGGATCGCGACCCGCGCGGCGCTCGGCTTCGTCGAGCGCTTCGAACGCGCGCTGACCGGCGTCGCGGCCGCGGTCGGCCAGGAAGCGCGCGGACAGAGCGCGCGCGTACATCAGCTGCGCATCGCTCTCGCCGCTGCGGCGGAGCCAGGCCTGCGCCTGCTCCTCGGCCTTGCCGACCTGGCCGGATTCGAGGTACAGCTCGGCGAGTTCGCGCCACAGCGCCGGACGCGGCGCCTGCGCGAGCTCGGCCTTGAGTTCGGTGATGCGACCCTCGCGCAAGATGCCGCGCGCGCGGTCGGCGAGGCGCGCGAGATCGGCGCTGCCCGGGAACGCGGCCATGCCTTCCTCGCACACGGCGAGCGCGGCGCGCGCGTCGCCGAGCTTCGCGTGCTCTTGCGCGAGCTGCGCGTACGACAGCGGCGTCGCCTCGGCGGCCAGGCGCCGACGCGCTTCGCGGACACGCCCCTCGTTGAGGAGCTTGCGCAGCGGATTCATCGCGCGACACCCCGCCGCAGCGACAGTTGTTGTTGTTCGTTCATTCGGAGAACTCCCTCTCCCTGCCGCGGCCGCCACGCGGGCGGGAACACGGCTCGACCGGCTATCGACCCCCCCCGTGGGGGTTCTTGACCAAAAGTCGAGCGGGGGCCGCGCTCGTGCGCTGCCCCCGCTCGTTCTCTCTCCACGAGGTCCCGCGGCCTCTGGTTCTCGGTTCCGGACGGCCGCCGCGGACGGCGGCCCATGCCTCAATCGACCGGGTTCAGCGTCGCGACGCCGATCGCGTTGCCCGCGTGGTCGTGCACGCCCGCGACCGTCAGCGTGTCCCCCACCGCGAGCGGCGAGAGCAGCGTGATCCGGTACAGGTCGTCGCGCAGCGCCTCGACCGACGCGATCGCCTGGAGCCCCGAGGCGCTCCAGTTCGCGGCGAGCTCGGCCTCGTCGGCGCGCAGCTCCTCCGACACGAGCACGTCGACGACGAGCCCGCTCGCATCCGCGCGGTAGTTGATGAAGGCCGCCGACAGATCCGGCGCGGTCGCGTCGCCGGCGACGGCGATCGAGAGCGCGCCCGCGACGGCCATCGCGTTGCCCGACAGGTCGTACATGTTCGACACGCCGATCGCCGCGGTCGCGCCGTCGGTGAGGTTCGTGCCCTCGGGCAGCAGGATGCGCACGGTGTTCGTGCCCGACACGTAGCGGACCGTGCTGCCGGTCAGGCTGACCGCGTTGCCGTCCTCGGTCAGCGTGTAGTTCGAGAGATCGAGCACCGGGCCGCCGAGCAGCGGCTCGTCGAAGGTCAGGCGCAGCTCGTCGCCGCCGCTGCCGCTCGTCGCGATCGCCTGCACCGAGGAGAGCAGCGGCTGCGCGGCGTCGGCCGCCTGGATCGCCGCGCTGGCCGCACCGGCGTTGCCGGCGAGGTCGCGCACCGTGAAGTTGATCGTCTGGCCGGCCGTGACGCCGCCGCCGAAGGTCGCGCGGACCGTGCGCGGGCCGAGCTGCTCGAGCGTGTCGGGATTCGTGCCGCCGATGTCGACGAGCGACTCGTCGCTGCCGTCGTCGGTGCGGATCGCCTCGTCGAGATCCATGATCACCGAGAGCGCGCTGTCCTGCGCGTCGAGCATCACGCGCAGCGCGCTGAAGTCCGGCGCGACGGCGTCGCCGATCGGCGCCTGCGGCACCCACGTGATCGCGGCGGTCTCGTACTCGCCCTGCTCGGACTGCAGGCCGGCGTTGGTCGTCTCGAGGAAGTACGTGTCGGTGCCGTCGATCGCGAACGCGCCCGCGGCGTCGAGCTCGAACGTGACCGTCGAGACGCCGTCGAACGTGATGCGCGCCTGCGACAAGTCGACGTCGCCACCGCCGGTGTACACGTGGTACGAGGCCGGGTCGGTGATGCCGCGCGGGTTCATCACCTCGCTGAACGCGACCTGGAACGAGTCGTTGTCCTCGCCGCTCTCGGTCAGCGCCATCGCCCAGTTCGACGTGAGCGAGTTCGTGTCCTCGGTGTCGATCGCGTGCTGCGAGACCGGGAACAGCGCATTGCCGGCGAGGTCGACGACGCCGCGCACGTCGAGCGTGTGGACGCCCGGCGTGATCACGACGCCGAAGACGAGCTCGGCGCCCATGCCGTCGGAGTCGAGCGTCGCGCCCGAGGCCGTGCCCTGCGCGACGCCGCCGGCATCGCGCAGCGTGTAGCTGGTCAGCCCGCCGAGGTCGTCGAGCTCGTCGACTTCCTCGGAGAAGCGCACGTGCACGAGGTTCGCGCCGCCGGTCGGCTGGAACACCGAGATCAGGCGCGGCGAGTTCACCTCGGCCTCGACGATCCCGTACAGCGCGCCCGCGACGATCGTGTTGCCGCCGATGTCGCGCATGTTCGAGAACGACATCAGGAAGTCGGTGCGGCCCTGCAGGTTGATCCCGTCGCCGCCGTCGAAGGTCAGCACCGCCGTGTTCGTCGCGGCGGTGTAGACGACGCTCGCCAGCGACGTGTCGACCGGCGTGCCGATGGGGCTCTGGAAGCTCCAGTTGGTCGGGTCCTCGACGTCCGCCTCGGTCATGTCGTCGGTGAACGAGACCGTCAGCGAGTCGTTGTTCGAGCCCTCCGGCGCGTCGGCGACCTGAGCGGTCGGCGCCGGCGCGGTCGTGTCGGTGCTCGCGACCGCGTTGGCGAGGTCCGCCGCGCTCGTGTTGCCCGCGAGGTCCTCGGCCGAGCTGACGTCGAACGTGTGCTCGCCGGGCAGCACGACCTGGTCGGTCGTGATGCGCACGGTGCGCAGGTCGCCCTGCAGCACCGCGGTCTGCAGCGTCGCGCCGCCGCTCGCCGCGTAGTTCGCGAGCGTCTCGGCCTGCACCTCGTCGAGCTGCTCGGAGAACAACAGGTCGTAGGTCAGGCCGTCGGGATCGACGTTGCGGTTCTGCGTGACCGAGCTGAGCGCCGCCGCGGCGACGTCGCCGTCGATCGCGCCGACGATCGAGTCGCTGAACGTCGTGCCGTCAATGCTGTAGACGTTCGTCGCCGCGACGAAGAACGCGTCGCCGTTGTCGTAGTCGTCGCTCAGCGTGACCGTCAGCGTCTTCGACTCGAGGTCGTACGTGAACGTCTCGCCGGAGACGTCGATCGGGTTGCCCTCGACCTCGAACGTCCAGTTCGAAGCGTCCTCGGCGTAGCTCTCGACGAACGCCCAGTCGGTCACGACCTGCAGGTAGTCGCCGCCGACGTTGGCGACGGTGACGACCGCAGTGTCGGTCGAGAACGCCTGCGTGAAGCCCGGGCTCGTCACGGGCGTGTTCGGCGCCGCGAGCGCATTGCCGTGCGCATCGACGAGGTCGCCGAAGGTGATCGTCGCGAAGCCCGGCACGATCGGCGCGTTGAACGTCACGCGCACGACGTCGGCCGCGGGCTGCTCGACCGCGGTCGCGAAGACCGGGAACAGCACGATGTAGTCCGACAGCTCGGTCGAGAAGAGCGGGTCCATCGCCTCGCTGAACGTGAAGTCGATCACGCGGCCGAACTCGTCCTCGGTCAGGTTCTGCTCGGCCGACAGCAGCGTCGGCAGCACCGCGTCGCCCACCGCGGTGCCCGCGACGGCCGCGTCGTCGACGTCGACGTCGGCGACGCTGTCCACCGCGACCGCGACGAGCTCGAAGTCGGCGTGCAGGCCCGCGCCGCCGCCGAGGACGACCGACAGCACCTGCGTGTTCACGTCGAGGTCGAGCGTCGCGCTCGACAGGTCGACCAGCTCGCCGTCGATCGAGAGCTCCCAGCCCGCCGCGTCCTCGGCCTGCGCCTCGTCGACGCGCGGACCGCTGAAGTGCACCTCGAACGCGTCGTCGGCGAAGTCGGCCGCCTGCGTCGCGTTCGCGATCGTGAACGTCGGCGCGGTCGCGTTGCTCGTCGCGACGTCGGCGAACGAGTCGTCGATGCTCGCGACGCCGAGCACGCGCACGTCGGTCGCGGTGCCGACGCGCTCGTCCCACGTCACGGTCGCGGTCGTGCCCGCGACGACCACGGAGACCGCGGTCTGCGTGCCCGATGCGTCGAAGTCGCCGGCGACCAGCGTGTTCGGAGCCTTGCCGTCGAAGCTGACGACGGTCACGAGGCCGTTCGGGTCCGCGTCGAGGTCCTGCAGGACGCTGAGAATGGCCCCCGCGGGGCCGGTCGAACCGCCGCCGCCGCCGCCGCAGGCGGTGGCGAGCCAGGCGAGCGACAGCGCCAGCGTTTGGGCGAGCGTCGGAGCGAGGGAGCGACGGAGACGGCGGTTGGTGGCTTGCATGGAGTGGGGCCCGCGCGCGCCGGAGGCAGCGCGGAATCGACCGTGGGGTGAGGCGGAGGGGTTCCGCCGGGCCCAGCTATCGGTCGATCGGCCCGAACTCCTGAAGGGTCAGAGCAGGAGCGGACGCGCGAGCGTCGCGCCGAATTCGAGACCGAGCGGCGTCGCGAACACGGCCTGCACCGCGGCCGGCTGACCGGCCAGACCGGGATCGGCGGGCAGCACGAAGCTCCACGCCGCGAGTCCCTGCGGCCCGCACGCCGCGACGTGCAGGAACCAGGGCTGTGCGGGATCGATCAGCAGCTTGCCCGCGAAGCCCGGCAGCGCGAGCGCCGCGCACGGCTGGCCGAGCGCGAACACGCACGCGGTCGCGCCGGCGCGCCGCGCCTGCAGCGCGAGCACGCCGCCGAGCACGGCCGGCTCGACCGCGAGCACGTCGCGCGCGCCGGTGTCGTACAGGCGCACGCCGCCGGTCGTCGAGAACTGGTTCGCGTGCGCGCCCTTGTGCGCGACGGCGACGCGCGCGCCGTCGTCGGACAGCGCGAGCGCCTGCACGCTGCCCGGCAGCGAGACCTCGAGCAGCGGCGCCGACTGCTCGCGCGCGAACAGCCACAGTTCCGCCTCCGCGCCCGCCAGTCCCCACGCGCCGAACGCGAAGTGGCGGCCGTCGCGCGCGCAGTGCGCGATCTCCGGGAAATCCTGCACTCCGCCGGGCGCGCCGGCCTGCACGACCTCGTGCAGCCGCGCGGGCGCCGCGAGGTCCCAGGCCTCGAAGCGCAGCGCGACGCCGCTCGTCGCGTGCCACCAGCCGAGCGCGGCGCTCGCGCCGTCCGCGGACAGCGTGACGCGCGTCGCGAGCTCCGCGGCGCCGGCCTTCAAGCTGCGCCAGGTCGACCAAGTGCCGCCGACTTCGCGCTCGACCACGAGCCCGCCCGGAATTCCGTAGGCGAGCGTGCGCCCGTCGTAGGACAGCGCCGCCGCATCGGTCGCGCTCGCCAGCGCGACGTCGCGCAGCACGCCGCCGTCCGGTCCGAGCACGTAGACGTGCGCGGGCGTCGCGACGAGCACGCGCTCGGCGTTCTGACTCGCCGCGAGCGCGCGCAGCCCGGTCGACGCGAACGCGTGCGACTGAGATCGGAAGAGCGTCGT
>SCVU01000490.1 GCA_004296785.1 Planctomycetota bacterium | reverse complement strand
CCACGGCGGGCGGCGGCGGCGGCGTGTGCCCTTTCGATCCGCGAGGGTCTGGCAACAACGAGCAGCCGGCCAAGCCGGACGGATCGCGCGTGTACTCCGACAGCCAGTCGCCGACCGGTGAGTATCCCGACGCGCAGACTTCACCGACGGGGCCGAACTCCTCGAGCACGTCGATCGAGGACCAGCCGAAGATCCCCAAGCTCGAGGCGCTCGTCGCATCGATCCAGGCCTACCCGAACGTCGGCCAGATCACCTCGCTGACCTACGAGATGCAGGGCACGAGCTACGCGATGGAGACGTGCATCCCGTTCCCGACGCGCGAGGTCTCGCGCATCGAGTGGCACTTCAAGCGAACGTGGACGTTCCCCGCCGGCGGCGGCGCGCCGATTCCGGGCCCGATCGAATGGGGCGGGCCGAACAACGACCCGTGCCCGTCGAGCACGGGGTTCACGAACGGCTTGCCCGATCTGCGCTGGGATCCGCCGCCGACGATGTCGGCAGACCACGCGGCCGCGCTGGCGGGTTATCTGCAGCAGAACTACACGGGCTCGCAGACGCCGCCTTGGTAGCGCAGCGCCGTCGCGCGACGCACTCGCGCGTCAGCGCGACGCCGGAGTCGCCGGCGCGAGCGTCTCGGCGAGCTCGAGCGGATGGTCGCGCCCCGGCGTCGTCTTCATGAACGTCCACGCGCCGAGCAGCTTCCCCGCGCGCTTCGTCACCGGATCGAGCTCGATCGCGCGCACGTAGTAGCGCGCCTGGAAGTACCACTCCCACGTCTCGCGCGGGCACTTCCAACTCGCGCCGCTGCCCGGCACGCCCGCCGCGAGCAGCCACGTCGGCGTCATCGAGAACTCGAGCAAGTAGTTGCACGCGCGCGGCAGCACGAGCTCGATCGGCTCGGCGTGCTCGCCGAGATCGACGAGCTCGTGCATCGGCCGGAACGACTTGGACGGCGGCCACTTCGACGCGACCCAGTTCGCCGCGCGCACGAGCGCGAAGCCCAGCGCGCCGTGGAACTTGCGGTAGTAGCGCTCCTCGCCGATCTTGAAGCGCCGCCACGGCTCGCCCTGGTAGTTGCCGCCGACGCCGGCCGAGCGCGACCAGTGGTGCAGCACGTGCGCGCCGCAGTGGTGCACGACCGTGTACCCGAGCTCGCGCAGCGTCGAGAACAGATCGGTGTCCTCGAAGTACAGCGGGTACTGCGGGTCCATCAGCTGCGGCATCCGCGCGACGGTCTCGCGGCGCAGGAACAGGCAGCAACCGGAGAGCATGTCGGCCTCGATCGGCCCGTCGTGCGTCCACCACGGGATCGCGCTCGCCAGGCGGCGGCGCGAGTACGCGCGACAGCGCGCCGGGCTGAGCTGCGCGAGCACCGCGCGCCACTGCTCGAACGGCGTCGGCAGCACGTTCTTCGGCAGCAAGAGCTGGCGCGCCTGGTCGACCCACGCGCGCGGATCGAGCACGCCGCACTCGGGGTGCTGCTCGAGGTAGTCCATCAGCGCGTCGACGGAACCGCGCAGGAAGTGCAGATCGGGATTGAGGATCGCGACCA
>SCVU01000489.1 GCA_004296785.1 Planctomycetota bacterium | reverse complement strand
CGCCGCGAGCAGCCGCGCGAGCCGACGGGCGTCGCGCGCGCTCGAATCGAAGGCCGCGCCGCCGCGCGCGCGCCGCGCGTGCCGCTCGACGCGCGCGCGCAGCTTCGTCAGCGGCCGACCGCGCACGTACTCGAACGCCGCGTACGGCCCGTGCTCGTCCGCGTCGAAGGCGAGCACGCGGCACAGCGCCGGGTGCGCGGGCAGCGCGAGCAGGCGCGCGTAGTGCGCGCGCAGCTCGTCGATCGGCGCGTCGTTCGGCCCGCCAACGTGGAAGCGCTTGACGACGACGCGCGCGCCGGTCTCGCGATCGCGCGTCAGGAACGCGCGGCCCGACAGGCCCGCGCCGAGCTCACGCACGAGCTCGAAGCGCGCGGGCGGCGCCGCGGTGGTCGGGAGTCCGGTGTCGTGCATGCGGCGGGTGGGCTCGCGTGTTCAGGGGCCTCTCCAGCCGCGGCGGCGCGCCCTTGGCGGGGGATTGGCACGGTCTTGACGAGCCGTCAACGCGCGTCGCGCATCTGTGGTGCCGAATGTCGAGCCCGAGGAGCGTAACGCGGTCATGATCCGAATGCAGCGCGCGTCCGCCGGTCCGTTCTCGCTCGCATCCCCCGACTCCCGCGGCCGCCCATCGAAGGTGCGCGCGCTCGTGCATCGCTCGCTCGAGCGCGCGCTCGGCCTCGCGCAGCTCGACCGCGAGTACCAGCGCATGCTCGACCGGGCCGCGGAGCCGCCGGATGCGGCGGACTTCGCGCGCACGGCGCTCGACGTGCTCGGCGTGGAAGTCGAGGTCGCCGACGCGGACCTCGAGCTCGTGCCGCGGCGCGACGCCGCGATCGTCGTGTCGAACCACCCGTTCGGCGGCGTCGACGGGATCGCGCTGGCCGCGCTGCTCACGCGCCGCCGACCCGACGTCAAGCTGCTCGCGAACGCGTTGCTCGCGCGCATCGAGGAGCTGCGACCGCTGCTGATCTTCGTCGATGCGTTCGGCGGCCGCGATGCCGCCGCGCGCAACGCGGCGGGATTGCGCGAGGCGCTGCGCTGGCTGCAGGACGGCCACTTGCTCGCGGTGTTCCCGGCCGGCGAGGTGTCGAGCCTTTCGCTGTGCCGCCGCCGCGTCGTCGATCGCGCGTGGAATCCCGCCGCGTGTCGGTTGGCCGAACGCACGGGCGCACCGCTCGTGCCCGCGCACGTCGTCGGCCGCAATCGCGGGTGCTTCCAGATCGCCGGGCTCGTGCACCCGCGGCTGCGCACGGTGCTGTTGCCGCGCGAGCTGCTCGCCAAGCGCGGTGCGCACGTCGAAGTGCGCTTCGGAGCGCCCGTGCCGGCGGAAGTGCTGCGCGCGCTGCCCGCCGGAGTCGACGCGACCGCGCACGTGCGCCGCCGCGTCGAGTGGTTGCGCCAGCGCGGCGCGCACGTCGCACTGGCCCCGCGCGCGCAGGTCGCGCTCGAGCGGCCGGTGCCGCCGGCGGTGATCGCCGCCGAGCTCGACGCGCTGACCGCCGCGCGCTGTCTCGCGAAGTCCGGCGATCTGCAGGTACTGCTCGCGCGCGGGTCACAGATCCCGCGCACGCTGGTCGAGCTCGGTCGGCTGCGCGAGGCGACGTTCCGCGAGGTCGGCGAGGGCACCGGCCGCGCGCTCGACCTCGATGCGTTCGACGAGCACTACCTGCACCTCGTGCTGTGGAGCCCGACCGAGCGCGCGATCGCCGGCGCGTACCGCTGCGCGTACACCGAGGACGTGCTGCGCGCGCGCGGGCACCGCGGGCTCTACACGTCGACGCTGTTCGACTACGAGCCCCGCTTCTTCGCGCGCCTCGGCCCCGCGCTCGAACTCGGTCGCTCGTTCATCGTGCCGAGCCGGCAGCGCTCGTTCGCGCCGCTGATGCTGCTGTGGAAGGGCATCGGCAGCCTGGTGCTCGCGCGGCCGGCGACGCGCACGTTGTTCGGCGCCGTCAGCATCAGCGCGCGCTACCACCCGCGTTCGCGGCACTTGATCGCGCACTGGCTGCGCGCGCAACGACTCGCGAGCGAACTCGCGCCGCTGGTGCGCGCGCGCACGCCGCTCCCCGAGCGCGGGCGTGGGCGCGGGACCGAGCAACTGCTCGCCGGCGTCGGCGCCGACTGGGAACGCCTGGCGGCGCTGATCGGCGACGTCGAGCCCGACCGCCGCGGATTGCCGGTGCTCGTGCGCGAGTACCTCGAGCTCGGCGGTCGCTTCGCCGCGTTCAATCGCGACGCCGAGTTCTCCGACGTGCTCGACGGACTCGTCGTGGTCGATCTCCCGGCCGTGCCGGAGCGCGTGCTCGGTCGCTACCTCGGGCGCGAGCAGGCGCGCGCCTGGCTCGCGGAGCGCGCGGCGGACGCTATGGTGTCCGCGCGTGTGCTGCAGACGAGCTGAGCGGAACCGGTTCGCGTCGGCGCTCGCGTCGCTGGCGCTGGTCGCGGCCGCCTGCGGCGAGCGCGCCGAGCCCGCGCCCGCCGCCGCGCAGCCGACGCTCGCGCTCGATCCAGCCGCCGTCGATCTCGCCGCCGTCGAACCCGAGCGCCCGTTGGAACGCGCGACGCTCGCGAAGAGCGCCGCGCATCAGCTCTACCCGATCGAGGCCGGCCACTACGTGTACGACGCGCTGCGCGGCTTCACGCGCCGCCCGAGCGCGAGTCAGACCTACAGCTTCGAAGAGCACGCGGGCGGTAGCTACACGGCGCGCACCAACGCGCTCGCGATGCGCGAGGACGCCGAGCCCGCCGAGGTGCGGCCGGATCTGCGCGTGCTCGTCACCGGTGACTCGCACACCGACGGCGCGTGCGAGAACTCCGAGTCGTTCGCGAATCGCTGCGAGGCGCTGCTCGCCGCAGCCGATGCGGGGCGCACCGTCGAGGTGCTGAACGCGGGCAACGGCTCGTACAGCTTCTACAACTACCTCGGCGTGCTCGAGCGCTGCGCGGGTCTGCGGCCGCACGTGCTCGTCGTGTGCGTGTACGGCGGCAACGACTGGGGCGAGGCGCTCGCGCCGTGGCACTACCACCACCACGGCGAGCGGCCGCGCGCGGGCGGCGACTACGACGCGCGCTTGTCGGCCGCGCTGCGCGTGCGCGACGGCTGGGGTCGCCAGGCCGTCAATCAGAGCCACAACCAGTACCTGTACTTCGCGCGCGAGCCGGCGCAGGCCGCGGTCGCGCTGCGCGCGGGGATGTCGGTGACCGAGGAGCTGCGGCGTCAGTGCGCGCGCGACGGGATCCGCTTCGTCGTCGCGTATCTGCCGCCGCTCGTCGACGTGCAGCGCGAACGCATCCTGCCGAGCATCGACGAGGTCGACGCGGCGCTCGGCGTCGATGCGGCCGCGCTCGCGATCACGGATGCGCTCGCCGATCGCTACCTCGCGTGGTGTGCGCGCGAGAAGATCGAGACGCTCGACTTGCGGCCGCTGTTGCGGGCGCATGCCGAGGAGCCGCTGTACTGGCGCGCGGACCTGCACCTGTCGGTGCGCGGGCACGAGCTCGTCGGCGCGGCGCTCGCGGAGCGGCTCGCGAGCCCGCGCTAGCGCCACCGAGCGCGCTGGCAGCGCGGGGCCGGCGACGCGGTGCGCCGCCGCCGGTACCACGTGATACGCTCGCCGCGGAGGAAGCACATGAAGACGATCGCACTGCTCGCAGGCCTCGCGCTCGCGTTCGACGTCACCGCGGGCCACGCGCAAGGAACCGTGTGGACCGTCAGTTCGATTCCGCTGCCAGGCGCGCAGTTCAGCAAGATCAGCGACGCGATCGCGGCGGCTGCCGACGGCGACGTCATCCTCGTCCAGCCTTCCGCCGGCGCGAGCGACTACTACGTCGAGAACCTGGTCGTCGAAGCCAAGTCGCTCACGATCCAGGCGCGCGTACCTGGAGACGTAGTGATCTACGGCTCGCTCCGAGTCTCCGGGCTCGGGGCCGCACAGTCTGTCCTGGTGCGCGGGCTTCGCTTGTGGGCGTCCGGAGTCGCAGGCCCGCAAGCACCGTGCATCCACCTCCGCGACAACTACGGCGGTGTGTGGTTCGAGGGTGCGGCGTCTGGCGGGCTCTCGCAGTCCGCAACTCAGCCCGGTCCGCCAGGTCTGCTCGTCGAGAACTGCGCGGCGGTCGTGCTGATCGGGGGCGAGTTCCGAGGAGGCTGGGGGTATCCGTACTACGCGGTCGAGTACTTCGGTCCCAGGACGGATGGTGGCGTCGGGCTCCACATCGTCCAATCATCGGTCTTCGTGTACGACGCACTCGTGCGAGGGGGCACGAGCGGGACGGCGGAATGGAAGAGTCTCTTCGGTGGCTTCGTCACGGTCTACGACGGAGCAGGCACCGGCGTGTGGATGGAGGGCGGAACGCTCCACCTCGACGGCTGCGAGGTGAAGCCCGGTCTCGGGACGGACGAGTGCTCGCAAGCCACCGCCCCGGGGTGTGACATCGGGCTGTATCTGGGGGCGGGCTCACCGCAGGTGACGGCGTTCGACTCGATCGGACTTGGGGACCCGCCTACCTATGTGCAATCGGGAGCGCTGCAGAAGATCCTCGGGGTCTCGCGCTCGATCTCCGCGACGTCGCCGGTTCGCGAAGGCGAAGTCAGCAAGCTGAAGGTCAGCGGAGTGCCGCGCGACTGGGCGGTTGTCGGAGTCGCAGCGCAGCCCGGTCAGCTGGCACTCCCCGCGTGGAGCGGAACGATGCTCCTCGGAGGCCCGACCGCGCTGCTCGTCCTGGGGGAGCTCGCGCCGTCGGGCGAGTTGTCGCACGACACACCGATCCCCGAGCTCGGGCCAGCGATCCAGTTCCAGCGTTGGCTCTTGCAGGCGGGGCTCATCGATCCGGATGGCGTCGTCACGCTGACCGAGCCGACGTCCGTGCTCCTGCTCGACGCGGCGTACTGAGCCGGCCGCGTGCCTCGGCTCACGCGCCCATCCGCGCCGGCCCCGCGCGGCGCACGTACTCGACGTACAGCAGCGCGGCGACTGCGAGTCCGAGCGAGAGTCCGATCCACACGCCGTGCAGGCCGAGCGACGTGTGCAGCCCGAGCCAGTACGCGATCGGCAGCGCGACCGCGTAGTACGCGAACAGGTTGATCACCGCCGCCGGCCGCGTGCGCCCCATCCCGCGCAGCACTCCGCTGCCGACCGCCTGCAGTCCGTCGAACACCTGGAACGCCGCCGCGATCGGCAGCGTCGTCGCGCACAGCGCGATCACCGCGCTCTCCTTGCTGTACAGGAGCGGCAGCTGATTGCGCAGCACGACGAACACGAGCGCCCAGACGAACATCAGCCAGAAGCCGATCTTGAACCCGATCCACGATGCGCGCTGCGCCGCGTCGCGCTCGTTCGCTCCGATCAGGTTGCCGACGCGCGTCGACGTGCCGATCGCGACGCCGAGCGGGAACATGAACGACAGCGACGCCATGTTGAGCACGGTGCCGTACGCCGCCACCTCGTGCACGCCGATCAATCCGGCGAGGAACGTGCAGCCGGCGAACGCCCACACCTCGAGTCCGAGCTGCATGCCCGTCGGGATGCCGTGTTGCAGCACCTCGCCGAGCCCGCGTCGGTCGAACGCGTCGCGGCTCCACGGCAGCCACGCGCCCGCGTGCAGGCGCTGCGCGCGGATCCACAAGACGAGCACGACGACCATCGCGACGCGCGTGATCGACGTCGCGATGCCCGCGCCGGCGGCGCCGAGCTCTGGGAATCCGAAGTGCCCGTAGATCAGGACCCAGTTGCACCCGGCGTTCAGCAGATTCGCGCCGACCGAGATCCACAGCACCGGGTGCGTGATGCCGCGGCCCTGCAGGTACGAGCGCAGCGCGGAGAAGATCAGGAAGCTCGGCAGTCCGGGCAGCAGCGCGAGCGCGTAGTCTCCGGCCGTCTCGATGAGCGCCGGCGATTGACCGAACAGCGCGAGACCGGATTCGGTCGCGAGCACGAACACGACGAGCACGAGCGTGAGCGGCACGCACAGCACGAGGCCGCGCTGCAATGCGCGCGCGCACCTGGGTCCGTCGCCGGCCCCGTGCGCCTGACTCACGATCGGGTCCATGCCGAGCAGCACGCCCATCGCGATGATCGACACCGGCATCAGCCAGTTGTGGCCGAGCTGGGTCCCCGCCATCGCCTCGGCCGAGTAGTTGCCGAGCATCACGGTGTCGACGACGCCGAGCAGCATCTGCCCGATCTGCGCGACGATCGCGGGCCAGGACAGCGCCCACACCGCGCGCCATTCGGCGCGCCGCTCGATGGAGGGATCCGAAGTCATCGAGCGGCGGAGGTGGAGCGGGAGCGGCGGCTGGTGCGGAAGGCGGGAGTCGAACCCGCACGAGTTGCCTCACAAGATCCTAAGTCTTGCGCGTCTGCCAGTTTCGCCACTTCCGCAGCGAGCGCGACAGGATAGCGTCGCGCGCGTCCGAGCTAGCGGTGCGCCTGCTCGGCCCGACTCGAGATCGCTCAGCCGCGCGGCGCGAGCGCTGCGATCCGCTCGGCGCACGCGGCGAGCCGCTCGCGCGCCTTCGCGTTGATTTGCTCGAGCCCGCCGTCGAACGCCGCCGCGATCTCGGGCTCGTACTCGCTGCGCCCGCGCCCGTGGCGCGCGCGGAAGTCGCGGAGGAAGTGGTTGCGCGCGCGATCGAGCGCGTCCTGCTCGCGGATCCAAGCGTCGAGCAGCGCGCGCACTTCGTCCGAGCGCGGCTCGGCGGCCGTGGTCGGCCACAACTCGAGCGCGAGCTCGCGCGCACGCGCGGAGAGTTCGAGCTCGGCCAACGGCACCGGGCCGTGGCCGAGCCCGCACTGGCGCGTACCGGGCGCGGGCGCGGCTGCGCCGAGCGACGAAGTCGCGGCCTGCGCGGCGCGCGATGCGAAGACCGCCTCCTGGAGCAGCGCTTCGGCCGCGCGCACGCGCGGCTCGCGATCCGCGAGCTCGCTCATCGCTGACGCACCACGTCGAGAACGGCGCGCGCTAGCAGAGCTCGTCGTACGCGGCGCGCAGGCTCTGCGCGATGACCGCGCCGTCGCGGCCCTCGATGTCGTGGCGCTGCCACATCTTCACGAGCTTGCCGTCCTTGAACAGCGCGATCTGCGGCGAGCTCGGCTGGTACGGCTTGAAGTAGTCGCGCGCCTTCTGCACCGCGGCCGTTTCCATCCCGGCGAACGCCGTGAAGATGTTCGCCGGCTTCTTCGCGTTCATCAGCGACAGGCGCAGCGCCGGGCGCGCGCCCGCGGCCGCGCAGCCGCAGACGGAGTTCACGAAGACGAGCGTCGTGCCGGGCAGCTTGATCGCGGCGTCGACGTCGGCGGGGGTCAGGAGCTCCTTGGCGCCGAGGCGCGTGACTTCGTCGCGCATCGGTTGAACGAGAGTGGGGTCGTACATGGCGGGCGGTTCTCTGGTCGCGGGCGTGGGGACGGAAGCGGGCGAACAGTATAGGGCGCCCGCGCGTCCGCTACGCGCCGTCGCCCTTCGCGGGCGCTTCGCCGCGCGTCTGAACCTCGTCCGCCGGCCAGAGCTTGTCGCGCTGCTGCTCCATCTCGTGCAGCAGCTCGAGCAGCGTGTCGCGATCGCCCGACAACAGCAGCGAGTCGAAGTTGAGCTGGCACACCGCGCACACCGGCCGCGCGCCGAAGTAGCTCATGATGTCCAGCCGATCGAGCACGACGTCCTCGATGCCGTAGCGCGCCGCGTCGATCGGCGTGCCGTCCTCGCGGAAGCCGAAGAAGTGCTTGACCTCCGCCGGCGTGCGGCGGCACAGGAAGCAGCGGTCGCCGTGACCCGCGCGGTCGAGTGCCGCGAAGTATTGCTGGAAGCGCCGATCGAGGGACATGACGTCGGTGAGTGGCGCGTGGGAGACTCGATTGCCGACGTCGTCCATGCCGCGCTCTATCCGCCCCGCGGGCGGCGGAAACCGGCGCCATCGTAAGGGAATGGTGCTTTCAGCGCTTGCGCGGGCGTCTCGCGGCCTTCGCGGGCGCTCTGGGCGCCGCAGCCTTGGCCGCCGCGCCGGGCGCGCGCGCCGCGCCGTCCAGATCGGCGACGAGCGAGCGCGGCGCGATCAGCCGGTAGCTCGCGAGCACGTGCGCCTCGAGCTCGCGCCACGCGAACTTCTGCTCGACGTACTGACACACCCAGCCGTGCTTGCCGACGTACGGCGCGACGATGAAGCGCGGGTCGCGCACGAGCTCGGCCTGGTGCTCCTTCGTCGTCTTGAAACCGACGTTGAGCCGGCCGTCGTACTCGCCGTACGCCGCGAAGATCTTGTCGGCGACGCAGAAGTTCGGGTGGCCCCACGACGCCTTCTCGGTCGTGCCCGGCAGCGACAGGCACAGCGCGCGGAGTCGGTCGAGCGTTGCGGACGGACGCGGCGCGTGCTTTCCCATCGGCGACCATCGTCGGCGCAGCCCCCACGCCCGCGCAAGCGCAGCTAGCATGGATCGAGCCCGCATGCGCTCTCCCTCGCGACTCCTGCACGGCCTCGTGTTGCTGTCCTCGACCACGTGGGCCGCGACCGACGTCTACGTCGATGCGATCCACGGCAGCGACGCGACCGGAGCGGGCACGGTCGCCGCGCCGTACCGCACGATCAGCGCGGGCCTGCGCTCGCTCGGCGGGAGCGGGCCGCACACCGTCCACGCCGCGCCGGGTCTGTACGACGCCGCGCTCGGCGAGACGTTCCCGCTCGTCGTCGGCGACGGTCTTTCGCTCGTCGGCGCGGGCGCGCACGAAACCGTGATCGCGGGGCAAGGCGACGAGGTCGCGCTCGTCGAACTGCGCCGGCGCTCGCTGGTGTCCGACGTGACCGTGCGGAACGCGGGCGTCGGGATCAGCAGCCCGCCCGCCGCCGCGTTCGCGCTCCACTACGTGCGCCGCTGCGCGATCGAGCAGTGCGACGTCGGAGTCTTCGCGTACGACGCGCCGGGCATCGACCACGGCCTCGTGATCGCGAGTTCCGTCATCGCCGCCAACGGCGTCGGCCTGCGCGCGCAGGCGCCGGTCTGCGTCGTCAACAGCGTTTCGGTGCTCGTGTACGGCACGACGATCACCGGCAACCTGGTCGGCGTCGAAGCACTGCAGCCCCAAGTCCTCTGCGAGCTCTATCTGCGCCTCTACCACTCGATCGTCCGCGGCAACGGCGACGACTCGATCCAGGGTTGGAGCCCGCTGCTCGCGGGCACGCCGCTCTCGCTGGGCAACGTGCTCTCGGAGCCGTCGCTGCTCGGATTCGGCGGCAACGTCGACGTCGATCCGCTGCTCGCGGCGAGCACGGCCGGCGACGCGCACCTCGCGGGGATCTCGCCCGTCGTCGACCTCGCGGCGCCCGGCACGCCCTGGCCTCCGACCGCGGCGTGGATCGAGGGAGGCTGGATCTGGGAGCCGAGCTTCGCCGCCGTCGGCGACATCGACCGCGGCGCGCGCATCGTCGGCGCGAAGGTCGATCCAGGCGCGGACGAGCGCATCGTC
>SCVU01000488.1 GCA_004296785.1 Planctomycetota bacterium | reverse complement strand
GCACCGTGAGGAAGCCGCGCGGCGCGATCGCGCCGGGCTTGTCGAGCTCGCCGCGCTGCAGCACCGCGATGTCGCGCGCGCCGCCGTCGACCGCGCCCATCGCGACGCGGTTCTTCGCGCTCGAAGCGCCGTCGGCGTCGAAGCGCGCGAGCAGCTGGTCGAGCACCTCGGTCTGCTGCTCGAGGCGGCGCACGCGCGCGAGCTCGACCGGATCGGGCTTGCCGTCGCCGGTCGCGTTCGCGCCGCCCTTGGACTCGCGCGCCTCCGCGGCTTCCTTCGCCTCGCGCTCCGCGCGCCGCTCGATCTGATCGCGGATCCGCTCGATCGCGGCCTGCGCGACCGAAGTCAGCCGCGGTCCCGCGGGCACGCTCGCGTCGGCCGGCAGCTCGACGAGCGCGCTCGGATGGTCGTTGCCCTGGCTGCGATACGTGCCGTAGCGCGTGTCGGTGCTCGCGAAGATGCCGGCGAGCGAGTAGTAGTCCTCGGTCGGGATCGCGTCGAACTTGTGGTCGTGGCAGCGCGCGCACGCGATCGTCATCCCGAGCATGCCCTGACACCGCGTCGAGCTGCTCGTCGGCGACGTCGAGCGCGAACTGGCGCCGATCGCGCGTGTTGTGGCCCTTCGGACCGAGCGCGAGGTAGCCCGTCGCGACCGCGTGCTCGGCGCGCTCGGCCGCGCTCGCCGCGGGCAGCAGATCGCCGGCCAACTGCTCGGTCAGGAACTCGTCGTAGCGCTTGTCCGCCGCGAACGCGTCGATCACGTAGTCGCGGTAGCGCCACGCGTGCGGGTACGCGATGTTGACGTCCTTGCCGCTCGACTCCGCGTAGCGCGCGACGTCGAGCCAGTGGCGGCCGAAGCGCTCGCCGTACGCGCTCGACGAAAGCAGCCGGTCGACGACGCGCTCGTGCGCGCCGCTTTCCTTGTCGGCTTCGAATGCGTCGAGCTCCTGCGGCGTCGGCGGCAGGCCGGTCAGGTCGAGTGTGACGCGGCGCAGCCAGGTGCGGCGATCGGCGTCGGCGACCGGCGCGACGCCGCGCTCCTCCATCGCGGCGAGCAGGAAGCCGTCGATCTCGCTCGTCGCCCAGTCCGTGCGCTTCGTCTGGGGCGGCGCGCGCTTCTCGACCGGGCGGAACGCCCAGTGCTCGCGCGCCTTCGCGAAGTCGTACTCCTGCTTCGCGCTCGCGACTGCGACCTCGGCGCCCGCCGACGGCGCGCTCGCGCGCGGCCACGGCGCGCCCTGCCGCACCCACTCCTCGAGGATCGCGACCTGCGCCGCCTCGAGCGGCCGCTTCGGCGGCATCTGCAAGTCGTCGTCGGTGTAGCGCACCGCGCGCACGAGCAGCGAATCGTCGGCGTTGCCGGGGACGAGCGCGGGGCCCGAAGGTCCGCCGGTCAGCAGCGCTTCGCGCGAGTCCAGCCGGAACTCACCGCGCAGCTTCTCGGCGGTCGCGCTGTGGCATCCGTAGCACGAACCGACGAGCAGCGGGCGCACCTTGCTCTCGAAGAACTCGGTCTGCTCGGCGCTCATCGACTGCGACGGATCCGCTGCGTCGGCGGCGGGCGCACCGACCTTGGCCTTCGCGGCGCCGAAGTCGGCGGCGCTCAGGAACCCGTCCTTGTCCTTGTCGAGGCGGCGGAACATCGCGGCCGAGCGCGGGTACTCGGCGCGGCTGATGCGGCCGTCGAAGTCGGCGTCGTAGCGGCGCAGCAGCGCGTCGAACGCGTTGTTGTCGCGCTGCTGCGCGGCGGACGACGCGAGCGCGAGCACGGCGGCGCTCGAGAACACGGCGGCGATCATCGGAATCCCC
>SCVU01000487.1 GCA_004296785.1 Planctomycetota bacterium | reverse complement strand
CACTGATGGGCAAGGACCGCCCGTCGTACCAGCCCGAGGAGCTGACCGGCGCGTTCGTCGTCGTCGTCAACGCCGACAAGCCCGTCCTCACGGGCAACAAGCGCCAGGAAAAGACCTACGTCCACTACACCGGCTATCCGGGCGGCCAGAAGTTCGTCTCGATCGACGGCGTGCTGACCAATCGGCCGACCGACGTCGTGCGCCTGGCCGTGCGCCGCATGCTGCCGAAGTCGAAGCTCGGCATGCAGATGCTGACGCGCCTGAAGATCTACACCGGCACCGACCACCCGCACGGCGCGCAGAACCCGATCAAGGTCGCGAGCACGAGTAAGAAGCCCAAGTAACAGAGCACCCCATGACCGTCGTCAATCCGTACATCTGGGGCCTCGGCCGCCGCAAGAGCGCCGTCGCCCGCGTCCGCATCAAGCCGGGCGCCGGTGCGTTCACCGTCAACGACAAGCCGATCGACCAGTACTTCGCCACCGGCGAAGCGCGCGACCGCGCCAAGGAGCCGCTGCGCGTGTCGGCGGTCGGCGAGACCTACGACATCTTCGCCAACGTCAACGGCGGCGGGCCCTCGGGCCAGGCCGACGCGGTGCGCCTCGGGCTCGCGCGCGCGCTCAAGGACGCGAACCCGGTGCTGTTCGATCCGTTGCGCAAGGCGAAGCTGCTGACCCGCGACGCGCGCTCGAAGGAGCGCAAGAAGCCGGGCCGCAAGGCGGCGCGCCGCGGGTTCCAGTTCTCGAAGCGCTAACGCGCTCGTTGCCGCGCCTGTGCGCGGCGCGCGCCGACGCGCATTCCGCTCACGCGCGGCCGCTCCCGGGATCCAGGGGCGGCCGCGCTGTCATTCCCACCCGCGCTGTCCTTCCCACCTCAGCACGCCATGGCCGGTCACTCCCACTCCGCGAACATCGCGCGCCGCAAGGGCTTCGTCGATGCGAAGCGCGCGAAGATCTTCAGCAAGGTCTCGCGCTTCATCCTGTCCTCCGCGCGCCAGGGCGGCGCGGATCCGGACATGAACCTGCGGCTGAAGTACGCGATCGAGGCCGCGCGCGCGGTCAACATGCCGAAGGACAACATCGAGCGCGTGCTGAAGCGCGCGGTCGGCGACAAGTCCGGCGGCGGTTTCGAGGAGCTCGTGTACGAGGGCTACGCGCCCGGCGGCGTCGCGCTGATCATCACGTGCCTGACCGACAATCGCGCGCGCACGATCTCCGACCTCAAGCACATCATGGACAAGCGCGGCGGCAACATGGGCGCGCCGGGTTCGGTCGGGTACCTGTTCGACAAGCGCTCGATCTTCAACGTCGAGACGCCGGGCCTGAACGAGGACCAGCTGACCGAGCTCGCGCTCGACGTCGGCGCCGACGACGTGCAGGGCAGCGACGGCGCGGCGACGTTCGTCGCGGGGCCGACCGAGTTCCTCGCGGTCAAGGCGGCGCTCGAGAAGAAGGGACTCAAGTTCATCTCGGCCGAGGTCGGGTACATGCCGCAGAACACGGTCGCGGTCGCGACGAAGCCGGCGGCGGCGGCGGTGCTCGCGCTGATCGAGGCGCTCGAGGACAACGACGACGTGCAGAACGTCTACGCGAACTACGACATCGCGCCCGAGCTGATGCCGGAGTAGCGCGCCGGGTTCGCCTCGATCAACTTCAGCGCTCGGAGAGATCCCACATCACGCGACGGGTCTCGCCCGGCGCGAGCGAGATCGAATCGTCGAACGCGGCGAGCACGCGGTCGCCAGTCATTGCGCTCAGCGTGAGCGGTGTGTCGGCGGGCAGATCGACGAAGCGATGGACGCCGTCCGCGCCGCGGCGAGCGGGCCACTCGATCGACGCGCCGGCGCACGCGTCAGGCGGCTCGCTACCGTCGGGGACGACGAGCGCGCCAACCGCCGCCCGCGCTCGCACGCGGACGCTGCTCGTGTTCGACGACGCCGGCAGTCGCAGCTCGATCTCGAGCCCGCTGCTCGATTCGACCTCGAGCGTCGGCGCTTCGCAGGGTTCGGCTCCCTGAGTGTCGACGAACGCGAGCTGCGGGCTGACGCCGCGACCGACGTACACGTAGTTGCGTTGCCACGACGGCAGCAGCACGTCGAAGCGGCCGGCTGCGTCGGTCCACGCGCTGGCGCACGGCAGCAGCATGAGCGTGCGCTCGCCTCCGGCCTCGGACGGCGCGCACCCGGGCGCGCCGAACGCGAGCTCGATGCCCGCGAGCGGTTCGCCGTCTGCGGCGCGTACCACGCGTCCGCGGCACCAGCGGTCGGGCGCGGTCTTCAAACCGATCGCCAGCGCGCGCTGCTCGCCCGCGGCGAGCGCGGGGACGCGCAGCGAGCGGCGCTCGAACTCGTTGCGCCAGGGCACCGGACCGGCAGACATCCAGTAGTCCTGGCCGCTCGGGACGCGGAGGGTCGCCGCGCCCGCGTCGTCGGTCGCGACCATGTCCTGGTCTGTGCCGCTGCTCGCGCTGATGACATTCCAACTGTGTTCGCACTCGGGTGAGTCGGCGCTCGCGAAGACGGCGGCCTTCGGGATCGGCGCACCGGTTGCGGCGTCGACGACGCGCACCGCGAGCGTCGCGA
>SCVU01000486.1 GCA_004296785.1 Planctomycetota bacterium | reverse complement strand
CTGAGCCCGCCTCGACTCCGACGAGTTCGCAGCTGCGAACTCGTCGGAGTCGAGGCGGGCTCAGTACTTCCAAGTCGGCGGAATCGACGCGGGCTCGGTACCTCCGATCACTTCTCGAACTCGCGCACCGAGCTCCACGCGCTCGCGCGGCCGTCGGCGTCGAGGCGGACGACTTGCGCGAACAGGCGCGTGCCGCTCGGCAGGCTGCTCCAGAACGATTCGGGCAGCGTGACCGCGCCCTCCGGCGCGACCTCGAGGTCTGCGATCGAGCGGAACAGTTGACCGTGCAGCACCCACGGCCGGTGCGTGAACGACGGATCGCCGACCGCGAGCACGAGCTCGTCGAGCGCGCCGTCCGGGTGCTCCCACGCGAGCGTCGGCAGCCGCGATGCGCTCCACGGAATCGCGCCCGCGTCGATCACCGCGGGCCGCGCGCGCTTCGCGTCGTCGGTCGCGCTCCAGCGCGGATCATCGTTCCAGCCGTCCGGCCGCAGCCACTGCGCGACGAGCGCGAGCCCCCAAGCCGACAGCGCGAGCATGACCCCGTTCACGATCCACAACAGCCGCCAGCGCGCCAGTCCGAGCGCGATCGGCACGACGAGCGCCGTGACGAACGGGTACAGGTGCCGCGCCTGCGGCTGCGAGAAGTTCAGGTTGAAGTAGACCTCCGCCGCGAGCATCAGCGCGGCGGCGCCGAGCAGGAACGCGCTGCCGACGCGCAGCTCGCGGATCGTGCGCCGGCCGCAGCAACCGCCGGCGGGCGCGCGCAGCTTCGCGACGAGCGACACGAGGCCCGCGACGTAGGCGAGCGCGACGGCGACGTTCACCCAGCCGGGGAACCACACGCTCGTCCAACCGAAGTCGCCGACCCACGACAGCCACAGCACGACGGCGAACCACTTCCACTTCTCGAAGCCGCCGCTTGCGAGCGCCTCCGCCGTCGGATGATGGAACGGGCTGACGTTCTGGTAGTGCCACGACCACAGCGGGTGCCCGCTCTCGATCCACTGCCACGCGTAGTACGGCGCGGCCGCGAGCAGCCCGCCCGCGACGGCGCACATCCACGACCACGGATCGCCGCGCTTGCCGAAGCGCGCGCACAGCCCGGCGAGCGCGAGCGCGGGCACGAGCACGAGCGCGTTGATCTTCACGCAGCACGCGAGGCCCGCGCACAGTCCGGCGACGAATGCCGCGCGCGCGTTCGGTCCCTGACCGGCGCACCACTCGGTCGCCTGCCACAGCGCGAGCGCGCCGAGCGCGGCGAGCATCAGATCCATCGTGATCGTGCCCGACAGGTGCTGGAACTGCGGCGTCAGCGCGAGCAGCGCGGCGGCGCCGAGGCAGGCGCCCGGCTGCTCGGGGAGGAAGATCCGCGCGGTGCGCCACGTCGCCCACAGCGCGACGAGCGCCCACGGCAGGCTCGCGAGGCGCAGCAGGCGCAGGTCGAGCGCGGCGCCCGACAGCGGTGCGCGCTCGTCGCGGCCGTGCAGGTACATCGCGCGCGAGTGCGGCTTCGCGAGCTCTGCGTCGAGGTCGAGCTCGGCGCCGGGCGCCGTCGTCACGCGGCGCAGGAACTCGGGATTCGGCACGTGCGTCGCGCGCCAGCGCTGCATGTCGCGCGCTTCGAACAGCGGCACGAGCGACAGGAACCACAAGGGCGGCATGTGACCGCGGCCGAGGTGCTCGAGGTCGTAGCGCGGCTCGAGCGCAGGCGGACACAACTGCCCCTCGACCGCGATGTAACGGACGTACAGCGCGTTGTCGCCCTCGTCCGGTCCCTCCCACAGCGGCAGCAGCAGGTTGTGCGCGCACGCGAGCGCCGCGAAGAGCGCGCACAGCGCCCCGAACCACCAGCGCTCCCGCTTCGTCGGTCCCACGCGCCCATGATGCGCGCGTACGGTGCTGCTACGCTCATGCGATGTCGCTCGCCGCATCGATCGCGTTCGTGTGCTCGGCGCTCGTCCAGGACTCGCGGCCCGCGGCGACCGCAACGCCGCCTGCGCCGCCGATCGAAGAGCTGCGCGCGGCCGGCGCGGTCGCGGGCCTCGCGTTCAGCGCTGCCGAGCTCGAGCTGATGCGCGCGGGCGCCGGCGAGCAGCTCGCGAGCATCGAAGCGCTGCGCAAGTTCCCGCTCGCGAACTCCGATCGCCCGGCGCTGCGCTGGCGGCCGGAGCTCGGCACGACGCGCGAGCGCAGCGCGACGTTCGCGACGCTGCCGCGGATCGAAGCGCTGTCGCGCGAGCGACCGGCGAACCTCGACGAGCTCGCGTTCTGGTCGATCCGGGAGCTCGCCGCGCTCGTGCGCGATCGCAAGGTGACGTGCGTCGAGCTCGCCGAATGGAGCCTCGCGCGGCTGGAGCGGCGCGACCCGCAGTTGCACGCCGTCGTCACGCTGCTGCGCGAGCGCGCGCTCGAGCGCGCGCGGCTGCGCGACGCCGAGCTCGCGAAGGGCATCTACCGCGGTTACCTGCACGGCATCCCGTACGGCGCGAAGGACCTGCTCGCCGTCGCCGGCGCGCCGACGACGTGGGGCTCGCGGCTGTACGCCGACCAGCGCTTCGACGCGGACGCGGCGGTGATCGAGCGACTCGACGAAGCGGGCGCGGTGCTCGTCGCGAAGCTGAGCCTCGGCGAGCTCGCGATGGGCGACCAGTGGTTCGGCGGCACGACGCGCAATCCGTGGAAGCTCGAGCAGGGCTCGAGCGGCTCGTCGGCCGGCTCGGCGTCGGCCGTCGCGGCCGGCTGCGTGCCGTTCGCGATCGGCTCCGAGACGCTCGGTTCGATCGTCTCGCCGTCGACGCGCTGCGGTTGCTCGTCGATCCGCCCGAGCTTCGATCTCGTCGACACGCGCGGCGCGATGGCGCTGTCGTGGTCGATGGACAAGCTCGGGCCGCTGTGCCGCTCGGTCGAGGACGCCGCGCTCGTGCTGCAGGCGATCGCGCCGACGCGGCGCGGCGACGTCGATCGCATCTGGAGCGGCGCGGCCGCGCAGCTCGATCGCGTGCGCATCGGCTACCCGGCCAAGGCCTTCGAGCAGTCGAAGCGCGACCAGCCGGTGCTCGACGACCTGAAGAAGCTCGGCGTCGAGCTCGTGCCGGTCGAACTGCCCGACTACCCGGTGTGGGACATGATGGTGATCCTCTCGGCCGAGGCCGCGTGCTCGTTCGACGAGGTCACGCGCGACGGGCGCGACGAGCAGATGGTCGATCAGTCGAAGGACGGCTGGCCGAATCTGTTCCGCATCGCGCGGCTGATCCCGGCGACCGACTACATCCGCGCCGATCGGATGCGCGCGAAGCTCGCGCGCGACGTCGACGAGCTGTTCCACGGCGCGCGGATCGAGGCGATCGTGCACCCGAGCTTCGGGCCGCTGCTCGGCATCGGCAATCTCACCGGCCACCCGACGGTCGTCGCGCCGAACGGGTTCTCCGAGGACGGCACGCCGCACAGCATCTCGTTCACCGGACAGATGTACGAGGACGCGCGGCTGCTCGAGATCGCGCGCAACTGGCAGCTGTCGACCGAGCACCACAAGCGGCACCCGAAGTACTGAGCCCGCCTCGACTCCGGCGAGTTGGCATGAAATGACACCGCCTCGTTTCCATCGACGCCGCGGTGCTGCGTCGATGGAAACGAGGCGGTGTCATTTCATGCCAACTCGCCGGAGTCGAGGCGGGCTCGGTACACCGCGCTAGCCGTTCGCGCGCGCGATCTCCGCCTCGATCCACGCGCTCGGCACGCCGATCTCGGCGACGTGAACGCGCCCGACGTGCGCGGGGCCCGCGCCGCGGAAGAAGCCGAGCTTCGGCGCGATGAACGTCACGGTCGCGGTCGCGCGGATCGCGGCGCCGAGCACCTCGCCGGTATCGGCGTCGAGGCCGCTCGGCACGTCGACGGCGAGCACGGGCAGGCCGGACGCGTTCACGCGCTCGATCGCGCTCTTCCACGGCTCGCCGAGCGGGCGCGCGAGGCCGTTGCCGAAGAGCGCATCGACGATGAGCGCGTCGTCACCGAGCGTCGAGAGCCAGGTCCCGGGCACCGGCGACGTGAAACGGACCTGCGTGATCGGCTGTCCGAGGCCGGTCCACAGCTTCCAGTTGAGCTGGAAGTCCGCCGAGAGCTGCAGCGTCGCCGGATCGGCGCCGAGGTAGCTCACGCGCACGCTTCCCTCGAAGTCCTGCAGCAGCGTCCGCGCGATGACGAGCCCATCGCCTCCGTTGTTGCCGGGTCCGACGAGGACGTGCACGAGGCCGCGGCGACCGGAGCGATGCGGGGTCGCGAGCAGCAGTCGCCGCGCATGCTCCGCGCACGCCCGCCCCGCGCTCTCCATCAGCGCGAACGACGGGATCCCCCACTCCTCGATCGCCCGCCGGTCGAGCTCGCGGATCACCGCGCGCGGCAGCGCGCGTTGCTCGAGGCCAGGTTCGAACTCCCCCATCCGCTCAGCGCGCCTTCATCTCGACCGCGATCGAGTAGCCGTTGCTCTGCTCGGCGAGCCGCTGCCAGTGCTTCTGCAGCCCCTTCGGTGCGTCGACGAGGATCGAATCGAAGCGCACGCGCCGGAAGCGATTTTCCTGCGCGAGCCACTCCGTCATCAGCTCCATGCTCCAGCGCGGCCCGCCCGTCGGCGCGCCGTCGGTCAGCGCGAGGATCGTGTCGACCTCGGGATCCTCGAGCGCGAGCAGCGCCGCGTCCCAGAAGTTGCCCGGCCCGCGGTCGCGGCGCGCCTCGAACCACTCGAGCGCGCGCTTGACGTTGGCCGGCGTCGCCGGCTCGAGCTCCTTCGCCCACGGGATCGGCTTCGCGGTGTACGGGATCAGGTTGAACGCGCTCGTCGGCGGCAGTTGCTCGAGCGCCGTGCGCAGTTCCTCGTCGAGCAACTGCTTGCGCGTCTTGCCGTCGCGCGCGGTGTCCCACACCGAACCCGACAGGTCGACGAGGATCGCAAGGCGCGTCGAGACGATCGGCAGACCGATCAGCGACGGCGTGCCGATCCCGGTGCCCGAGGCATCCTTCGGTGCGCTCGCGCGGCCCGCGCTCGTGCGCGGCGCACCGGCGCGCTGCGGCGGTTGCCAGGTCGCGGGCAGCGACTCGGCCCAGTGGCGCCACGCGGCCGGCTCCCAGCTCTGCTCGACGCCCGATAGCTCGCGCAGCAGATCGCGCAGTCGCCACGCGAGCGCCGGCTGCTGCTCCTTCTCGAAGCGCCGCGCGAGCGCGACGACGGCCGTGCGCGACGCGAGCGCGGCGAGCCGATCGACCGCGGCGGTGCGCACCGCGAGCTCGGGAGCGTCCGCGAGGCGCGTGGCCTCCGCGACGGCCTTCTCGCTGCCGAGCACGGCGGCCGATTCGAGTCCCGCGCAGCGCAGCACCGGCGACTTGTCCGCCAGCGCCTTCGCGACCTCGGGCGCCGCGGCCTCGCGCTGCAGCGCGGCGAGCGCGCCGAGCGCGGCGCCGCGCACCTCGTGCACGCCGTCCTGCCGCGCCAGCGTCGACAGCGCCTCGGCGACGCGCTTCGCATCGGCCGCGGCGATCCTCCCGGCCGCCGCGCGCCGCTCGAGCGTCCACGCGAGCGTGCGGCGCAGCTCGGGCTCCTTCGCCGTGCGCGCCTCGCGCGCGAGCACGCCCGCATCGAGCTCGGCGCCGATGCGCCCGCACGCCTCGGCCGCGCGCATGCGCACCGCGAGTTCCTTGTGGCCGAGCCCCTTCGCGCCGAGCAGCGCCTGCAAGAGCTTCTTGTCGGTCAAGCGCGCGAGCGCGACCTCGGCCTCGTCGGCGACCTGCGCGCTCGACTGTTCGAGCGCGCCGAGCACGAGCTCCCACGCGCGCGGCGTCCCGAGGTCGGCGAGCTTGCGCACCGCGGTGCGCCGCTTCGTCTCCCACCAGTCGCCGCTGAACGACAGATCGCGCTCGAGCTCGTCGAGCTCGTCGGCGGCGCGCAGCGGCTCCGCGGACGACTCCGCGTCGATCGGCGCTGCATCGCGCTCCAGCGCGTCGAACTGCAATGCGTCGATGCGCACCGCTTCGGGCGGCGCGAGCACCGCGGCGAGCGCGGGCACGACGGCGGCGAGGAGTGCGCGAAGCTTCATGCGGTCCGTCGCTCAGCGGTTCGACGGCCGCTTGAACACCGCGACGACGTGCCGCGTCGAGCCCTCGTACCAGTTCGTGTCGAACACCGTGACGAGCTCCCACCCGTCGCGGCCGAGCGCGGCGAGCTCGCGATCGAACCCCGCCTGGTCGAGCTTGCCGCCGAGGAACCCGGTGGCGTTGAGGAAGACGGACTTGTACTCCCAGGTCGTCGTCGAGGTGTGCATCGCGTACCGGCGCGACTTGGAAGCCGCGCTCGCTCCATGGATGCGCGCAGCCGGGCATCGGTTGCGGGCGCGCGCACAAGGATATACGCCGCCGGGCCTTGGAACCGCGCGCGGCCACCCGTGCGCGCCCGCGCGCACTTGCGGTTGCACGGACCCGTTCCGCTAAGATCGCAGGGATCGCGCCGCCTCGCGGAGCGATTTCGATCCCCCCCGATGTCCGTGCCCCCGACGAGCGCCGGCGAGCCGGCTGCGGTCCACGCCGCACCGCACGGCGCGCACGACGCGCACCCGACCGGCCGGCGCATGGCGGTGCTGACGCTGACCGCGCTCGGCGTCGTGTACGGCGACATCGGCACGAGCCCGCTGTACGCGCTGAAGGAGTGCTTCAAGCCCGAGTACGGAGTGCTGCTCGGGCCCGACAAGCAGCCGCTGCCGCTCGCGCAGATGACGCAGACCGTCTACGGCCTGTTGTCGGCGATCGTGTGGGCGCTGCTGCTCGTCGTCGCGATCAAGTACATCGTGTACATCATGCGCGCGGACAACCGCGGGCAGGGCGGGATCCTCGCGATGCTCGCGTTGCTGTTGCAGCAGCCGCTGAGCGGGACGAAGGGCCGGCGCCGCCGCTGGCTGTTCACGTGCCTCGCGCTGATCGGCGCCGCGCTGCTGTACGGCGACGGCATCATCACGCCGCCGATCTCGATCCTCGGCGCGCTC
>SCVU01000485.1 GCA_004296785.1 Planctomycetota bacterium | reverse complement strand
GCTCTTCCGATCTTGCTGTCGATCGATCCGTCGGATCGCGCGGGCGCCGGACCTGCGGAGCTCGAGCTGCTGCGCGACGGCGAGCGCGTCTGGGCCGCGCGGTACGAGCACGCGTTGCTCGATGCGGTCGTCGCCGACGACGGGCGCGCGGTCGGCTACGCGCTGACGAAGGGTGTCGCCGAGCGCGGCGACCACCTCGTCGTGCGGTTCGATGCGCGCGGCAACGCGAGCGTCGTCGACCAGTGGCCGATCAGGCCCGTCGGCATTCGCGACTACTACGACCACCTGCTCGAGCTCGCGTGGAACCCGACATCCGACGTCGTGCTCGCGCGCTTCTCGACCGGCGATCCGAAGCGCGCGGCGCGCCTCTTCGATCCGCCGCCGCCGCGCCTGCGCGGCGCGCGCAGCCCAGGTCGCTGGGTCACCGCCGATTGGAGCGGCAGTCTGCTCGGCGTCAGCGGCGTTCCCGGCACGCCGCTGTTCGTGTGCCGCGAGATCGAGACGTTGCTCGACCGCCGCTCGGTGCTGACGACGACACTCCTCGATGCCGATCTGCGTTCGATCTGGAGCTCGAACGTCGGCGGCGTGCCGCTGCCCGAGTCGTTCGATCGCGCCGCGCTCGCGGCGCGCGCGGCGGGCGAGCGGCTGTTCGGCGTGCCGATGCCGAGCTCCGACCGCGCGCAGCCGCAGTTCGGAGAGCTCGTGCGCTGCGAGGTGAGCGCCGATTCAAGTGCGCGCAGCGGCTGGCGCGTCGACGTCGTCGGATCCCAGCCGTGGGGCGGGGCGGCATGGCCCGACCGAACCGCCGGTCGACCGGAAGCGCGCGCGATCGCGCTCGAGAAGATCGACGAGGTGCCGCTCGGCGATCCCGCGTTGCGCGCGGCGGCGCCGATCCACAGCGTCCTCGCGTGGCAGGTTTCGGGGAACGGCGAGCCGGAGTTCATCCGCCGCGCGCGCGATACTGGATTCGAATCCGTGCGACTGCGCGCGGACGCTTCGGTGGCTTCCGAGCAGCGCATCCCAGCGCACGCGGTGCTCGGACTCGGCACGCGCTGGCTCCCGCTCGGCGCCGGGCGCTGGATCGCGGCCGTCAGCGCCGAGCGCGACGCGGCGCCGCAGGCCTGTGCGTACGACGCCGCCGTCAACGCGCTCACGGTTCTCGACTACGCAGGTCCCGCGATCCTCGATGCCGCGCCGGCTCCGGACGGAGGGTTCTACGCGCTCGGCGAGGATCCGACGACCGGCGGCGGCGAGTTCGTTCGGCGTTGCGACGCGCGCGGCCACGAGCTGTGGACGCTTCGCAAGCACGTGATCGAGATCGAAGGGTTGGTTCCGCGCGAGCCGTTCGTGCCGCGAGCACTCGCGCCGCTCGCGGACGGCGGCGTGCTCGTTCTCGACGACGTCGGCCTCTCGAATGGGCACGTCGCGCTGTGCTCGTTCAGCGCGGATGGCGCGCTCGACGTCCGCCGTGAACTCGCGATCGACGAGTCGGTCGGCTGGGCGTGGAACCCCCGACTCTCTTGCGACGCCGCCGGCAACGCGCTCGTGTCGGACGACTACGAGCTGCCGTACCTGCTCCTCGGCGCCGACGGTTCTGTGCAACCGGCGTGGACGCCGACTCGTGAACAAGACTGGCCGTACCGCAGCGACGTTCGAATCGCGGCTGAGGACGCACTCTGGGGCTTCGGGGGTGGTTGCTTCCGGCGCTTCGCTCGCGACGGGACGATCGGGCGCCGCGTCGGTTCGGTCCGCGCGCCCGGTCGCGTCGCTGAGCCGAGCGCCGCCTTCGTCCAACGCGACCGGGTGTACGTGCAGGATGCATCGACGGGCTGCATCCACGGCTTCACGGTGGACGGCCATGCGCTCGACGCATTCGCGTTCGATCCCCGCGCGCGCGCGTGGTTCGATTTCAAGGCGCGGTGGGAGTGCGAGCCTTTGGGAGTGGGCCCCGGTGGGCGCGTCTTGTTCGGACAGCTCGACGGCAGCACGTTCGCGAGCGGGCACGACGGCCGGTGGATCGACGAGGCGACTCGGGGGCCCGTGATCGCATGGACGTCGGACGGCACGCCGCTGTGGCGGCTGCGAGACGAGGGGCTCGAGAGCCTGAGCGCGGACGGTTCGATCGTGGCGCGCGTCGAGCGGCGCGCGGACCGCCGCTTCTTCGACGGGATCGGTCAGCGCGCCGCGCGCGGCGACGGAACCCTGATCACGCTCGAGATGTCGAACCGATTCAGTGCCGACGCCGTGCACGTGATCGCGCCGGACGGCGCGATCGTGCGCTCGTCACGCCTGCCGTCGAACGCGAGCGCGTTGGTTCCCCACGAGATCGCGTTCGAAGGCGATTGGGCGGTCGTCACCGTCGGCGCGCACGCATGGCTGTACCGAGTTTCGCAGGACCGGTGGTCCGACTTCGAGCCGCCGAGCGCCGACGAGCACAGCGGCTGGAGTTTCGGGATTGCCTCCAACGGCACGGAGCTGTGGGGCGTTGAGCTCGACGCGATGAAGTTGCACCGCTACCGGCTGCCGGAGTGAGAATGACCGCAGCGAGGAGCTCGCACATGAAGCGGCGGACATCTGCGATCGCGTTCGCGTTGGCTGTCGGCACGACGCCGCTCGCGCAGTACTCGATGGCCGCGCCGCGACCGGTGCAGCCCACCGACTTCGAGTCGCCAGATGGCGCGTTCGTGCTGCACGTCGATCCGACCGAGCACTTCGGCGCCGGCCCCGCGCGCTATCGAATGCAGCGCGCGGGCGCTACCGCGTGGGAGGGCCAGCGGCCGATTACGCTGCTGCGCGCGATCGTCGCGGACGACGGACGCGCGTTCGGTCACGCGCTGGCCATGGGCACGCAGAGCGAAGCCAACGAGCATGTCGTGGGCGCGTTCGACGCGGCCGGCACGTGGCGCGAGATCGAGCGCATCCGCAACGTGCGGCCACCCGGGTTCCACGGCCCGCGGCTCGACGAACTCGACGGCTTCGCGTGGAACCCGTCGTGCGACACGATCGTCGCGACGTTCGTCCACGGCTCGTCCGGCCAGCCGACGCGCTTGTGGCGCGCGTCGTCGGGCGAGCGCGTGGTGCTCGACGGAGGTTGGCCGACGCTGCCGTTCACGACGTACGGCTCGTGGACCGAGGACCTGCGCGCGCTGCCCGGAACGCCGCTGTTCTTCGCGCAGCTGCGCGGCTGCGGATCCGCGGGGGGCGTCGGCTACCGCTGGCTGCTCGTGAACGAGCGTCTCGACATCGTCTGGGACCTCGATCGCGGCCGCGACCTCGACGCGCAGGGCAGCGAATCGCTGGCGAGCGAATTCCACGCGACACTCGCGCCCGAGCGCCACTTCGAGGCGCTGCTCGTCAGTGACCACGCGATCGCCAGCTACGAAGCGGTCGCGGACGCGAGCGCGAAGCACGGCTGGAAGGTCGTCGAGCTCGGTCGGCGAGCGTGGGAGCCCGAGGCGACGCGGCGCGAGCAGCGCGACGAGCCGAAGCCTCTCGCGCTCGAGCTCGTGGCGTCTGTAGCGCTCGGCGGCCCCAACGAGGCCGAAGCGACGCCGATTCGCGAAGTCGTCGCGTGGCAGCCGCTCGCTGACGGGCGCGTCGAGTTCGTGCGCCGCGAGCGCGGCGATGCGTTCGCGTTCGTGCGTCTCGGCGCGACCGGCGCAGTCGAGCTCGAACGCATCCTCCCGTCGATCGAGGTCGCGCCGATGCAGCAGCTCGACTGGTTCCCACTCACGGAGGGCGCCTGGATCGCGTCGCGGTCGGAGATCGGTGGCAAGTCGTCGCCGACGCTGTGGCGTATCGACGCGGTCGGCGGGGCGAAGGCCGAGTTCGCGTACGA
>SCVU01000484.1 GCA_004296785.1 Planctomycetota bacterium | reverse complement strand
GACGATTGAGGAATCCCTCCCAACGCGGCGGATGGCGCCAATGCCAACTGAAGGGACACTCGGTATCCGCGAGGAGCCAGTTCGCGTTGGCGATCTGATAGGAGTAGACTAGTGCTCGCCATATCACAGGAGGTGGGCAGCGGACTTCCGCAATTTGCACTTTGGGTCTCGTTCGCGACTAGCGTAGTGCTTGGGTTTCTGAAGCTGCGCGAGGCATGGCTGGCGCACCGTGTCAAGTCACGCCTTTCTGCAAGCGCGACCGCAGACTGCTTCTACAGGTTGACTGACTCTGGCGAAACGCTGTTCGTCAATCTCGTCGTCTCGCCGCACGAACGGCCGGCGTTCGTGACAGAAATTCGCGCACACCTGTGCAGGACTGGAGTTACCAAGAAGGACATGCCGCTTGACCTCGTTCGTTACGGTGAACCCGCGGACAGAGGAAATCCGATCAATGATCACTACTTCTTCTCGGCCAGTCCAATCGACATCTTGCAAACTGGAACTGCGGCGCGGCGAGTCTTGATGATGGTGATCTCCGAGTACCGAACAGAAATGGAGCAGATTGCGCGCGAGCTGCAAGCTAGGGCGTTTGCGTTGGCTGGAGAAGCTAGGGTGGCGATGAACGGTGACGAGCAAGCGCGGAAGGATGTCGTGGAGAAGATCGAAGCCTGCGCGACGGAGTACACTTCCAAGTACATGAACAAGATCCAGTTCGATGATGGCGACTACGAACTCGAGGTCTTGCTAAAATTCAGAGACGTCGAGGGGCATGGAGCCCGCGAATTGCGTGAGTGCAAGACAAAAGTGTGCCTCAGTGTCAAGGGCGATTTCAGGGCGCTGATGCAGCAGCAGATCCGCCGGCTCGTGGAATCAGTGATTGCCCGGCTTGTGAACAAGGATCTCGATGTTGAGTATCCCATGTTTGCTCCGCTCGTCACTCGGACGGTTGACTCCAGTGACATGGAACGACACTCAAGGCCGTACGGCTAACTGCTAGCTCCGACGTTCCTGTGCGACTCCTGGGCGTGCCGCTCAGTGCTAACCTGATCGCAGGGGTCGTGATGCCGCGTGTGCTCTCGTTACCGTGTTGCCGCCGGCCCGCGTTCGACCTTCGACTCCGCGCGCAGCTTCTGGCGCAGCTCGAGGCGCTCCTTCGACGACGCGGGATCGCGCGCGAGCTGCTGGATCAGCTCGTCGCGCACGTCGGCGAGCTGCGTGACGACGCGCGATTTGACGAGTCCGATGTGCAACCCCGCCGCGCCCTGCACCGGCCCGAACGGCACGCCGACCTCGGCGGCGCGCACCGCGTTCGCGAGCTGCTCGCCGAACCGGTCGTAGTTGTAGCCGTCGATCGCGCCGCCGCTCGCCCGCGTCGACTGATCGTGCGACGCCTCGCGCGCGACCGCGTCGAACGATTCGCCGGCGCCGAGGCGTTTCACGAGCTCCGCCGCGCGCGCCGCGAGCTCGCGATCGAGCCGATCGAGGCCCAGTTCCGCCAGCGGCACGCCGCGCTCGACGAGCTGTGCCCGCATCGCCGCGCGGTTGAGGAACACGTGCGCGAGCTCGACCTTCACGCCGCCCTTCCCGTAGTCGCGATCGAAGCGCGCCGCGATCGCAGCGGCGTCGATCACGCGCGTGCGCTGGCACAGGAAGTCCTCGCCGCGCTCGAGCCGCCGCGCGATCCGGAAGCTGCGCCGCACGTCCGCCAGCGTCCGCCCCTGCTCCTCGATCCGCGCGAGCACCGCGCTCTCGCCGCCCGGATCCTGCGCGACCGTGCGCGCCCAGTACGGCGCGAAGTCCGCGTCGAGCGCCGCGTCGTCGACCGCGAAGCCCGCGCGCGCCGCGCTGCGCGCGACGAGCTCGTGGTGCACGAAGTCGTCGAGCGCGCTCGCGCCCTGCACGGCCCACAGGTAGTCCTTGTACGCGGCCAGCGCGAGCGGCGCGCCGTCGAGCGTCGCGATCGGCTCGTCCGCGCGCGCGGCGGCCGCGCCGCCTTGCGCCGGTGGCGCGGTCTGGGCGCGCGCGAGCGCCGGTGCGAGCACGAGCGCCGCCGCGAACGCGGCGCGGATGTGGAGCGGGGGACGCATGCACCCACGATACTGCGCCGGCGACGGACGGCGACTGTTGCCCGCGCCGCGCTCGCTCGCGATAATCCTCGCCCTCGTACGCGGGCGGCACGCCCGTCCCGAGCGCCTCGTGCCCTACCCGCTGACCGCCCTCATCTCCGATCTGCACGGCAACTGGCCGGCCCTGCAGACGGCGCTCGCGGATGCCCGCGCGCGCGGCGCCACCCGCTACGTCTGCCTCGGCGACGTCGTCGGCTACGGCGCGCGCCCGCGCGACTGCGTGCTGCTCGTGATGGAGCTCGTGGCGGGGCGCGACGCGACGCCCGGTGCGCCGGCGCTCGTGCCCGGCATCTGCCTGCGCGGCAACCACGAGGACGGCCTGCTCGGCGTGGCCGAGGACTTCAATCCGAAGGCGCGCGCGGCGATCGACTGGACGCGCGACGAGCTGACGCGCCGCGGCGCGGACAACGACGCGGTGTGGGAGTTCCTCGACGCGTGCTCGCCGTGGGCCGAGGACGAGCTCGCGATGTACGCGCACGGCTCGCCGCG
>SCVU01000483.1 GCA_004296785.1 Planctomycetota bacterium | reverse complement strand
AGTCCTCGCCGAACGCGCCGACCTCGTTCGTGTAGCGCGGCGAGCGGTCGACGAGCGCGATCAGCTGCACGCTCGGGATCGCGCGCAACTGCTCGGCGACCTGCGCGAGATCGGAGATCACGCTCTCCTCGCTCGAGTTGTCGCCGCCGGCGTAGAACGCGATCGTCCACGCGGCGCGCTGCGGCTGCGGCGCTGCCTGCGAAGCGGCCGCGGTCAGGCTGAGTGCTGCGGAAGCGATGAGCTCGAGCATGCGGCGAGTGTAGATCGCGCCGCGCGCACCGCTTCGAGCCAACGCAACCCGTACCGAGCGTCGGGCTCGAGCGCGTGACCCTCCGACCACTCGTTGAGCGACGCGATGAACACGAGTGGATCGGGACCGGAGTGCGCGCTCGCGTAGCGCAGCGCGCGCGCGAGCGCGTCGCGAAACCGCTCGGGGTGCTCGCCGACGACGACCGGCGACCACGGGTACTTGTCCGGCCGCGTCGCGCCGAAGTCCGCGCCGCGCGGCGACGCGTCCCAGCCCGGCGCGACCGACGGCATGTACGGCAGCGCGCAGGCGCGCGCGAGCTCGGGCCACGTCGCGGCGCACGCGGCCGCGCGCTGCGCGTAGTCCTGCAGGAACGGCCCACTCCAGTCGGGCAGCAGCACGTAGTGCGTGACGCTGTCGAAGCCGACGCGCGCGAGCTCGGGCTGCACGTCGCGGCCCGGCTCGATCGCCGCGAGGTGCAGCGCGTGCCCGCGCCGCCCGAGTGAGTCGCGCGCGCGCGCGATCGCCTCGCGCGCCGCGTCGAGCCCGAGTTCGCGTAGGAAGAAGCTCGAGTCGAAGATCGAGAAGTACGCGCGGCCGCTGACGCGCAGGTAGTTCGGCCGCGCGAAGTAGCGCTCCGCGGCGAGCTCGAGCAGCGCGACGAAGTCGTCGACGTCGCTCGAAACGAGTCGCTCGGGGTCGATGACCGGCAGGTCCGCGCGGCGCACGGGCAGCACGCGCCGCGGCATCCGATTGGCCCACATCAGCGCGAACGGCGCGCGCTCGCCCTCGCTCGAGCCGAGGAAGCCGCGGTCGAGCGCGTCCTCGAACACGCGCTTGCCGCGGCACCAGAAGAACCCGTAGACGAACGCGTCGACGCCGTGCGCGCGCGCCGCGGCGATGCGGCGGCCGACCTCGCGCGGGTCGCGGTCGTCGTAGCGGCCCCACAGCGGAACGCGCGGCTGCGCGTGGCCGTCGAAGCGCGGCCGGCACGCCTCGACGAGTTCCCACTCGGTGAAGCCCGGGTGGAAGCTCGCATCGCGCTCGGGGATCGCGTGCCAACCCGGATAGACGTACGCGGCGATCCGCATCGCGCGATCGTACGGTCGCGCTGGCGAATCCGCGTGTACGGTGCCTGGCTCGATTTTGTCGGATTCGTCGCGCCGCGAAGACTCGCGGCGCGACGAATCCGACAAAATCGAGCCAGGCACCGTACACGCGGCAACTGCTATCCTTCCGCGCCGATGACCGAGCTCGCGAAACTCACCTGGCCCGAGGCGCAGCGCGCGCTGCACGCGCGCGCCGTGTGCCTGTTGCCGCTCGGCGCGACCGAGCCGCACGGGCCGCACCTGCCGCTCGACTCGGACGTGACGATCGCGCTCGCGATGGCGCGCGCGGCGGCGGCGCGCTTCGCGGCCGACGGCGTCGACTGCGTGGTGCTGCCCGCGCTGCCGTTCGGGCTGACCAACTACACCGACGGCTTCGCGGGCTGGCTCAGCATCAAGTCCGGCACGCTGTGGGCGCTGCTCGAGGACGTGATCCAGTCGCTCGAGCAGCACGGCGTGCGTCGCATCGCGTTCTGCAATGCGCACCTCGAGCCCGCGCACGTCAAGGTGCTGCGCGGCGTCGCCGGCGACCACGCAGCGCTCACGAGCGAGCACGCGCACGTCGTGTTCCCCGACCCGACGCGGCGGCGCTGGGCCGGCACGCTGGGGGAGGAGTTCGCGAGCGGCGACTGCCACGCGGGCCGCTACGAGACCTCGCTCGTGCTCGCGCACGACGAGCCCAACGTGCGCGGCGCGTACCGCTCGCTCGCGCGCGTCGACGTCGGCCTCGTCGCGAAGATGCAGGCGGGCGTGCGCTCGTTCGTCGAGGCCGGCGCGGCGCAGGCGTACTGCGGCGATCCGGCCAGCGCGAGCCCGGCCGAGGGCCGCGATCTCGCCGCGCGCCTGGCCGAGATGGTGCACGCGACCGCGCGCGAGGCGTGGCCGGAGCTGTGGGCGAAGTGAAGGAGCTCGCGTGAAGGCGTTCTCGCTGCAGCAGCACGTGCGCTTCGGCCACGTCGACCCCGCCGGCATCGCGTACTACCCGCGCATCTACGACTACGTGCACGAGGCGTTCGAGGAGCTGTGGGACGTCCACGTCGGACGGCGCTACTACCACCTGATCACCGAGGACGGCCTGGGCTTCCCGCTCGTGCACAGCGAGGTCGACTTCAAGAGCCCGCTGCGCTTCGGCGATCGCGTGATCGTGCGCATCACGTGCTTCAAGCTCGGCACGAGCTCGCTCGGCCTGCGCTACGTCTACACGGTCGGCGAGACCGTGTGCCTCGACGCGCGCATGACGACCGTGTGCGTGCGCTTGAAGGACCTCGCCAGCATTCCGATTCCCGACGCGTACCGCGCGCGCTTCGCGCAAATCCTGGAGCAGAGTTGAGGATTTCCGACCAGATCGGCCGGGGCCGCCCGGTGTTCAGCTTCGAGTTCTTCCCGCCGAAGACCGACCAGGCCGCGAACGACCTGATGGCGACGGTCGCGGACCTCAAGGGACTGCACAAGCCGGACTTCGTGTCCGTGACCTACGGCGCCGGAGGCTCGACGCGCACGCGGACGCTCGAGCTCGTCACGCGAATCCAGCGCGAGCTCGAGCTCGACGCGATGGCGCACCTGACCTGCCTCGCGCACTCGGAGTCCGAGCTGTGCGACGTCGTCGGCCGCCTCGTCGGCAACGGCGTCGAGAACGTGCTCGCGCTGCGCGGCGACGTGCCGAAGGACGATCCCACGGCGCTCGCGCGCGGCGGCTTCAAGCACGCGAACGAGCTCGTCGCGTACCTGATGGACAACTACGAGCTCGACATCGGCGCGGCGTGCTACCCGGAGAAGCACCCGGAGGCCGGCACGTCCGACGAGGACCTGCACTGGCTCGGCGTGAAGGTGAAGGCGGGCGCGGCGTTCCTGATCACGCAGTTGTTCTTCGACAACAAGGACTACTTCGCGTTCGTCGACCGGGCGCGCAAGGCGAAGATCCTCGTGCCGATCCTGCCCGGGATCATGCCGATCACGAACGTGGCGCAGATCGAGCGCTTCACGAAGATGTGCGGCGCGAAGATCCCGCCGGAGCTCGGCGCGCGGCTGCAGCGCGCGAAGGACGATCCGGCAGCGGTGATGGCGGCGGGGATCGAGCACGCGATCACGCAGTGCCGCGAGCTGCTGGAGCGCGGCGCGCCGGGCGTGCACTTCTACACGCTGAACAAGAGCGCGGCGACGCGCTCGATCCTGGCGGCGATCCGGCGCGCGTGAGGCGCGGCCCGCGGGCTATGCTGAACGCGAGGCGATGACCGGCACGCGCGAACGACACGAGGCCACCGCGCAGGAGAGCGCCGCGCTGTTCGCCCATCCCGGCGTCGACGTCGCGACGCTCGCGCTGTGCGCGCTGATGTGGGGCGGCCTCGTGCTCAACCTGCTGTGGGCCGTTGGGCAATTCGGCGCGCCGCCGCCGGCGTGGGTCAGCGTCGCGCTCGGCGTGTGCTGCCTGAACCTGTCGTTCACCGTGTGGCACGAAGGCGTGCACGACAACGTGTTCCGCGCGCGGCTCGGCAACGACGTGGTCGGCGTGCTCGGCGCGTTCCCGGCGATGCTTCCGTACTTCATGATCCGCCGCAACCACCACCTGCACCACGAGCACACGAACGATCCGGAGCTCGATCCCGACGTGTGGTTCCTGCAGGGCTCGATCTGGACGCTGCCGCTGCGCTATCCGGCCGGCGTCGCGCGCGCGCGCCGCCGCGTCGCGGCGACGAATCCGCCGCGCTGGGAGGGCGTGCTCGATCGACTGATGCTGCTGCTCGTGCCGGCGCTGCTCGCGCTCGGCTGGTACGGCGGCTGGATCTGGCCGCTCGTGTGGTGCTGGGTCGTGCCGAAGCTCGTCGCGATGTGGATCCACGCGTGGTACGTCAACTGGCTGCCGCACCACGGCCTGCCGGCGGAGCGCTTCCGCGACACGCGCATCTTTCCGCTCGGCTGGCTGTCGCCGCTGATGCTGTGCCACAACTACCACGGCCTGCACCACGCGTGGCAGAGCGTCGCGTGGCACCGCTACCCGGCCGCGTTCCGCGCCAAGCGCGAGCTGCTCGAGAAGCGCGGCACGCCGATCCGCACCGAGCTCTCCGCGCGGTGAAGCTCGAGCCGCCCTTCCTCGGCGACGAGCGGATTCCGCTCGACCTCGCGATCGAGCGCGCGAGCTGCTGCGTGTGCGGACCCGCCGCCGCGAGCGATGCCGCCGCGCGCGGCTACGACTACGAGTACCGGACGTCGCGCCGCGCGTGGATCTACCGGCGCTGCCGCGAGTGCGCGCTCGTGTACCTCGATCCGCGGCCGGCCGTGGCGGAGCTCGGCCGCATCTATCCGCCGAACTACTACTCGTTCGACGAGGGCAAGCGCGGCAATGCGCTGGTCGCTCACTTCCGCCGCCGGCTCGAGGCCGGCAAGGCGCGCGCGTTCGCGCGCCTCGCGGGGCCCGGCGCGAAGCGCGTGCTCGACGTCGGCTGCGGCGACGGCCGCTTCCTGGCCGTGCTGCGCGACCACGGACCGCGCGAGTGGACGCTCGAGGGCATCGACATCGACGCGGCGGCCGTCGCGCGCGCGCGCGCCGACGGTTTGTCGGTCGGCTGCAGCCGGCTCGAGGACTTCGCGGCGGGCGCCGCGCGCTACGACCTCGTCGTGCTGTTCCAGACGCTCGAGCACGTCAGCGATCCGCGCGACACGTGCCGCAAGATCCGCGGGCTGCTCAACCCCGGCGGCCTGTGCGTGATCGAGACGCCCGACGTCGCGGGCTGGGACGAGCGGTTGTTCCGCGCCGGACTGTGGGGCGGCTACCACATCCCGCGCCACTGGAACCTGTTCACGCCGGACAACCTCGCGCGCCTGCTCGAGCAGCAGGGCTTCGAAGTCGTCGAGCGCACGCCGTTGATCAGCACGTCGTTCTGGATCAACTCGCTGTACAACGCGCTGCTCGTGCGCGGCGCGCCGGGCTGGCTGCTGCGCTTCTTCCACTACCAGAATCCGGCGCTGCTGGCGCTGTTCATCGCGCTCGACAAACTGCGGATGGCGTGCGGCGCGCGGACCTCGAACCAGCGCATCGTCGCGCGCGCGCGCTGAGCACGGCGAGCTCGACTGCACGAGCGCGTACCGCATCCGTACCGAGAGCTTGCACGCGTCGGCAGTTCGCGCCGCTAGCATGCGGCTCCATTTCGGGCTTCTTCGAGCCCGGCCACTTCGATGCAAGACCGGAAAGACAATCGCGTGCTCACGCTCTGCCTGCTGCTCACCGCTTGCGCGGCGCCCGACGCCGCACCCGTCGCGACCGCGAGCTCCGCTGCTTTGCGCACCGCTCCGCCGACGCTCGAGGGACCCGCGACGCGGATGTTCGAACAACCCGCGATCAGCGCCGACCGCATCGCGTTCGCGCTCGCCGGCGATCTGTGGACCGCGGCGCTCGACGGCAGCGACGTGCGCCGCCTCACCTCGCACCCGGGCAACGAGGTGCGCCCGCGCTTCTCGCCCGACGGCAAGTGGATCGCGTTCAGCGGCGGCTACGACGGCAACCTCGACGTGTTCATCGTGCCGACCGCGGGCGGCGAGCCGAAGCGACTGACGTGGCACCCGGGTCCCGACGTCGCGCAGGGTTTCACCGCGGACGGCGGCGAGGTCGTGTTCACCTCCGCGCGCGACGTGCACACGCAGCGCTTCACGCGGCTGTTCCACGTGCCGGTCGGCGGCGGCTTCCAGCACGCGTATCCGCTGCCGTCGTGCTCGAAGGCCGCGCTCTCGCCGGACGGCAAGAAGATCGCGTACCTGCCGCTGCGCGAGGCGTTCGGGCAGTGGAAGAATTACCGCGGCGGCACCGCGTCGCGCATCTGGATCTACGACGTCGCGACGCAGGCGGTCGAGCAGGTGCCGCAGCCGAAGGACCGCTGCAACGATTCCGATCCGATGTGGGTCGCGAACGCGCTGTACTTCCGCTCCGATCGCAACGGCGAGTTCAACCTGTTCCGCTACGACGCCGCGACGAAGGCGCTCGCGCAGCGCACGCAGCACGCGGACTTCCCGGTCGCCGACGCGTCGGCGGGCGGCGGCAAGATCCTCTACGAGCAGGCGGGCTGGCTGCACCTGTTCGACCCGGCCGCGGGCAGCGCGAAGCGCATCGAGCTCAGCGTGCCGCTCGAGCGCACCGAACTGCGCGAGCGCTTCGTCGACGGCGAGCGCTATGTGCGCGGCGGCGACATCTCGCCGAGCGGCGCGCGCGCGGTCGTCAACTTCCGCGGCGAGATCGTCACGGTGCCCGCCGAGCACGGCGATCCGCGCAATCTCTCGCGCTCGGTCGACGCGAACGACCGCGCTCCGGCGTGGTCGCCCGACGGCCAGTCGATCGCGTGGGTCTCCGACGCGGGCGGCGTCAACAAGCTCCACATCGGCGCGCAGGACGGCAAGGGCGACGTGCGCGTGCTGCCGCTGACGGGCGCCGGTTTCTACGGCGACCTGCGCTGGGCGCCGGACGGCAAGCGCATCGCGTACACCGACAACTCGCGCTCGCTGTACGTGATCGAGCTCGAGTCGGGCGGCGTCGCGAAGATCGACTCGGAGCCGATCTACGGCGTGTTCGAGACGCTCGCGCACCACTGGTCGGCCGACTCGCGCTGGATCGCGTACACGATGACGAGCCGCGCGAACACCACGCGCGCGTACATCTACGACGTCGCGGCGGGCAAGTCGCACGCACTGTCGGACGGCTTGTCCGACGTCACCGATCCGGTGTTCGACGCGGGCGGCAAGTACCTGTACATGACGGCGTCGACCGACGCCGGTCCGTTCAACACGTGGTTCTCGCAGGCGAGCTCGGACGTCACGCGCACGAACGCGCTGTACGTCGCGGTGCTCGACAAGGGCGTCGAGTCGCCGCTCGCGCCTCGCAGCGACGAGGAGAAGACGGCCGACGCGAAGAAGGAAGGGGAGAAGAAGGACAGCGACAAGAAGGACGGCGACCAGAAGGACGCCGCCGCGCCCGCGCCGGGCGAGTCCAAGCCCGCTGAATCGCAGTCGGGCGAATCGAAGCCGGCCGACGAGTCGGACGCGCCGGCCGAGGTGAAGATCGACTTCGCCGGACTCGGTCAACGGATGTTGGCGCTCCCGCTGCCGTCCGCGTTCTACACGAACCTCGAGCCCGGCAACGCCGGCCAGCTCTTCTATCTGAAGGCCGCGCGCGCACCGTTCCTCGGCGAGCCGCCGCCGTCCGCGCTGTGCCGCTACGACTTCGAGTCGCGCGAGGAGAAGGTGCTGCTCGAAGACGTGCAGGGCTTCCGCCTGTCGAAGGACAAGAAGAAGGTCCTCGTGATGAAGCGCAACGGCGCGTGGATCTGCAGCGTCGGCGACAAGCTCGACGTGTCGAAGGGCAAGCTCAACCTCGGCGCGATCGCGGTGCGGATCGATCCGCGCGCGGAGTGGGCGCAGATCCTCGACGAGGTCTGGCGCATCAATCGCGACTACTTCTACGACCCGGCGATGCACGGGGCCGACTGGAACGCGCTGAAGCCGAAGTACGAGCAGTTCCTGCCGCACATGAACGTGCGCTCGGACCTGAACCGCGTGATCCGCTGGCTGTGCTCCGAGCTCGGCGTCGGCCACAGCTACTCCGGCGGCGGCGACACGCTCGTGCGCGCCGACAACGTGCCCGGCGGCCTGCTCGGCGCCGACTACACGATCGACGGCGGTCGCTATCGGTTCGCGAAGGTCTACGGCGGCCTGAACTGGACGCCCGATCTGCGCGCGCCGTTGTCCGAGCCCGGCGTCGACGTGCGCGCCGGCGAGTACCTGCTGGCCGTCGACGGGCGCGACCTGCGCTCGAACGAAGACGTCTACGCGCGCTTCGAGGGCACGGCTGGCAAGCAGCTCGAACTCACCGTCGGTCCGAACGCGGACGGCAGCGGCTCACGCACCGTGAAGGTCGTGCCGATCGAGAACGAGGCCGCGCTGCGCAACCGCGACTGGGTCGAAGGCAACATTCGCCGCGTGACCGAGGCGACGAACGGACGCGTCGCGTACGTGCACGTGCCGAACACCGCGGACCTCGGGTTCGTGTACTTCAAGCGCTACTTCTTCCCGCAGGCCGACCGTGACGCGATCATCGTCGACGAGCGCTACAACGGCGGCGGTTCGGTCGCCGACTACTACATCGACATCCTGCGCCGGCCGTACGTCGCGAGCTGGACGACGCGCTACGGCGCCGACATCACGACGCCGCAGGCGGCGATCCTCGGGCCGAAGGTGATGCTGATCAACGAGGACGCGGGCTCGGGCGGCGATCTGTTGCCGTGGATGTTCCGCAAGTTCGGCCTCGGCAAGCTGGTCGGTCGCCCGACGTGGGGCGGGCTCGTCGGCATCCTCGGCTTCCCCGAGCTGATGGACGGCGGATCGGTCACCGCGCCGAACCTCGGCTTCTGGACCGAGGAAGAGGGCTTCGGCGTCGAGAACGTCGGCGTGCCGCCGGACATCGAGGTCGAGCAGTTGCCCGCGGAAGTCGCGAAGGGCCGCGATCCGCAGCTCGAGAAGGCGATCGAGGTCGTGCTGGCCGAGCTCGCGGCGAACCCGCCGAAGCAGCCGAAGCGGCCGCCGTTCCCGGTGCGCGTGCGTCGCTGACCGGAATCGAAGCGGCTCGCGGTGCAGGCGCTGCACCGCGAGCCGCATGCGCTCGACTCGCTGCGGCGCGACTCGACTCGACGCTCGTCGAGTCGGCGCGCCGTCGAGCTCAGCAGCCGTTCTCCGCGAGCTTGAGGTCGGCCAGCTCGTCGAACGCCTTGCGCGCGGCGTCGTAGTCCGGGCAGTTCTTCGTGCAGTCCCACACGTCGGCCTTCGCCTGCTTGAGCGCCGCGCACTCCGCGTCGCGGCGGCGCTGCATCGCGGACTGGCACTCGGCGTCGTACTGCGCCTTGTTCTGCGCCATGTACTGGTGGAACGAAGTCATCCACGCGCCGTACGTCGCGCCGCCGAGCGAGCCCTGATAGCCCGCTTGCGCGAACAGGCGCATCATGCGCGCCTGCGCGCCGCGGATCACCGCCAGGTCGGACTCGTAGTCCGCGCGCGCGGCATCGAGCTCCGCCTGGTACGCGGCATCGGCCGCGAGCTGCGCGTTGCGGAAGCGGTGCGATGCCGCGACGAGGCACTCCCACGCGTGCGCGCAGCAGCCGTCGTGCAGCGCGCCGTCGCTCGACGGCGAGTAGTTCCACGTCGGCGGCTGGTACGCGGGACGGATCAGATCCTGCAGCAGCGTCCAGTCGAGCCCGCCGAGGACCACGTCGAGCTGTCGCAGCAGCGCGAAGTCCGCCGCGGCGAGCACGCGCTCGGCACCGACCAGCGTGTCGGGCCACAACACGAGCAGCGGCGTGCTGGAGCCGCTGATCGGGATCGGAGCGGCGATGCCGGTGTGCCACAGCGATCCGTTCGAGCGCGCGGCGTAGAACTGCGCGTCGTTCGTCGACTGGTTGGCGCTCGCGAGCGCCGTCTGCACGAACGCGGGCTGCGCGCTGAGATCGACCTGCGGGAAGCTCCACGGGAACAGCGCGACGTTCGACAGCGTGCCCGACTGCCCTGACGAGAGCGTGAGCGTCGGATAGCTCGTGCCGCTCGGCACGCACGCGAACCACGTCGACTCGAGCGTGTACCCGCCGCCGAGGAGCGCGGCCACGCTCGTGCGCGCCGCCTGGCCGTCCGTGAACGTCGGATCGCTCGCGTCGACGAGATCCACGACCTGCTGCATCGTGTACGCGAGGTACGCATCGTCGTACGCGAGCGCCGCGCCCATCCACTGCGTGAACGACTCCATCGAGCTCAGCACGAGCGCGTGCGGGGGCGTGCGCTGCTGCGCCGGCGCGCGCAGGCACTGCTGCAGTTGGGCGCGGATCTCGAGCTGTGCCGCGGCCTCCTCGCTCAGCCGCGCCGCGATCTCGCGCACGGCGGGCGGCGCGGTTCGGTTTCCGTCCGCGCCGTTCGGCGGCGCGGTCGACAGGGGAGCCACGGTGGATGCGGCGAGAGCCGTGATCAGCAGGGATTGGAGCATGGCGAGGTCATGAACCGAGGTTGTGGGGCGAGCGGCGCGCGAGTGCGCGCACACGCGTGATTGCATTGCTGCGCGGCGCGCCAAAAGGTTGCAGCGCGGGCCGCGCGAATCCCGCGGTGCCGGCGTAACGCCGCGCCGCGCGGATCGGGTTGATGGAGTGCCAGCCCCTGCGTTCCCTTCTCTCGAGGTGCCCCATGCGCGTTCCGCTCCTGCTCCCCATCCTGTTCCTCGTTCCGTCCGTTCCGGCGCAGACGTCCGAGCTCCCGACCACGATCCACCCCGCCGCCGCCGCCGCGTCGATCCGCGATTCGCACGGTGCACAGCTGCAGCCCGACGGCACGTGGAAGGCCGGCGGCGCCGACTATCGCGCGCGCTTCGACGGCCGCGGCTTCGTCTTCGAGCCCGCGCTCGGCGCGCGCGTGCCGGCGACGCAGCGCTTGGCGACGCAGCTCGCTTCGATCGAGCGCGGCGGCGCCGCGGTCGAGCTCGGCGCGGTGCAGGGCGTCGCGCAGGCGGGCACGACGCTCGTCTACGACCGCGGCGCGATCGACGAGCGCTTCGCGATCGGCGCACAGGGCGTCGAGCTCGCCTACGTGTTCGAGCAGCCGCTGGCCGGCAGCGGCGACCTCGTCGTGCGCCTCGCGCTCGACACGACGCTGCCGCTCGCGGACGCGTCGAGCGGCCTGCGCTTCGAGCGCGCCGAGGGCGGCGTCTCGATCGGCGGCGTCACCGGCATCGACGCCGACGGCGACACGGTCGCGGGCTCGATCGCGCTCGAGGGCGGCGAGCTCGTGCTGCGCCTGCCCGGCGCGTTCGTCGACGCCGCGAGCTATCCGCTCGTGCTCGACCCGCTCGTCGGCACGTCGTTCGGCGTGTCGACCAACGGCAACGACGACTGGAAGCCCGACGCCGCGTTCGACGCGACGAGCGGCGACTACCTCGTCGTCTGGCAGCGCACGTTCTCCGCCAGCGACATCGACATCCGCGGCCAGCGCGTCGCGGACACCGGCGCGCTGACGGGCGCGACGATCTTCTTCAACTCGGCCGGCGTCGCGCAGAACCCGCAGGTCGCCAACGTCAACCGCAAGAACGCCTGGGCGGTCGTCTACCAGCAGGTCTCGACGCTGCTGGGTCAGACGCAGTCGACGATCGAGCTCGAGATCGTCGAGTCCGCGACCGGCGCGATCAGCTACACGACGCGCCTGGACGTCGAGATCATCACCGACACGACGCCGGTGCTGCTCGACCCCGACGTCGGCGGCGAGGGCGGCAGCGATCCGCTCTACCTCGGCCCCAACGACGACTTCGTCGTCGTCTACAACGACGAGGTCGCGGACCAGATCGTGATGCGCCACTGCTGGTGGGACGGCGCCGCCGTGTTCCACGCGAGCAGCGCGACCCCGCTGTTCACCGACAGCCCGGTCACATTCACCTCGTACTCGGAACCGCGCATCGCGCGCAGCGCCGGCGTCTACGGCCGGCTGCTCGTCGCCGTGCGCCGCACGGCGCTCTTGTCGACCGCGAGCAGCGTGCGCGGGCTGATGGTCGACGTCGAGGGCACCGCGTACTTCCCGGCGGTCCTGCTCAGCAACTCGAGCCTCACGTCGATCGGCAACCTCGACGTCGACGGCTTCGATCGGCGCTTCGTCGCGGCCTGGCAGGGCGTCGACGCGAACAACAACACGCGCATCCAGATCTGCTCGATCGACGCGAACATCTCGACCGGCGCGCTGACCGTCAAGCCGACCGTCGACGCGACGACGCCGTCGCTGTTCATCAACCAGATCAACCCGGCGGTCGGGTACTCGAGCAGCAAGACGTGGATCGGCTACCGCGATTCGAACTCGCTGCTCGGCACCTCCGCGTTCCGCATCAAGGGCTTCGACAGCGGCACGTGCGTCGCGTGCGAGGGCGCGCTGACGCTCGACAGCGGGACGTTCGCGGCGAACGAGTACATCGCGGTCGCGACGCCGACCTCCGGCGGCGCGTACTACGACGACCGCGGGCTCGCGTGCTGGTCGGTCACCGGCCTGGGCGGCGACATCCACGCGCAGCTGTTGAAGAACAACGCGCAGCTCGGGACGGTGCAGGACCTCGGCGGCGGCTGCGGGACCGGCGGCACGGTCGGCTTCGCCGGCGCGCCGTCGATCGGCTCGAGCTGGTTCTATCCGTACCTCCAGGGGCTGCCGCCGAGCGCGGCCGCGTGCTTCGTCAACTTCGCCTTCGGTCAGCCGGGCGGCATCGCGTGCGGCAGCTGCGTGTGGATCCCGTTCCAGGTCGCGTATTCGCAGCCGATCCAAGGCGGCGCGGTCAGCGCGCCCGTCGTGATCCCGTGCGACCCGCAGCTCATCGGCGTGCCGGTCGACGTGCAGTTCACCTCGCTGACGCCGCTCGCGGCGCCGTGCCCGCAGTTCCCCGGCTTCTCGATCTCGAATCGCTGGCGGATGACGATCGGGCAGTAGACGTTCGACGCACGAGCACGAGCTCGACGCAAACTCGAACGGGGGGGCCGTGGCGCGAGCGCGCCGCGGCCCCGCGCGCTACTGCAGCACCGGCAATCCGCCGCCCGCCGAGACGAAGTACTCGCGCTTCGCGACGGCCTGCGCGAAGCGACCCGCGACCGTGCGGAACGCCTCCGACACCGGGCTCGCGGGATCGACGATGATCACCGGATCGCCGGCGTCGCCGCCGACGCGCACCGCGGGATTGAGCGGCACGCGGCCGAGCAGCTCGAAGCCGTGCTTGGTCGCCAGCGACTCGCCGCCGCCCTGACCGAACAGGTGCGCGATCGTGCGGAACGTGCCGCCCGCGCCGAGGCGCAGTTCCTGGCGCTGCGCGCCGACGCCGAGCTCGAGCTTCGCGCCTTCCGCGGCGCCTTCGACGCGGCCCTCGATCACGTACCCGGCCATGTTCTCGACGATGCCGAGCACCGGGACGTTGACCTGCTTGAACATCGCGATCGCCTTGCCGACGTCGAACGTCGACACGGCCTGCGGCGTCGTCACGAGCACCGCGCCCGTCAGCGGCACGATCTGCGCGAGCGAGAGCTGCGCGTCGCCCGTGCCCGGCGGCATGTCGACGAGCAGGTAGTCGAGCTCGCCCCATTCGACGTCGGTGAGGAACTGCTCGATCAGCTTGTGCACCATCGGCCCGCGCCACACGATCGGCTTGTCGTCCTCGACGAGGTAGCCGATCGACATCGTCTTGATGCCGTGGCGCTGCTTCGGGATCAGGCGGCGGTTGACGGCCTCGGGGCTGCCGTTCAGGCCCATCATCATCGGGATGTCGGGGCCGTAGACGTCGCAGTCGAGGATGCCGACGCGCGCGCCGGCCTGGTGCAGCGCGCAGGCGAGGTTCACGGTCACCGTGCTCTTGCCGACG
>SCVU01000482.1 GCA_004296785.1 Planctomycetota bacterium | reverse complement strand
GCGGCGGGCTTCGCCGACTTGGTCGCGCGCACGCTTGCGCAGGCCGAGCGCGCGGCGCTGCGCGGCGTGCTGTGGCTCGACGAGCGGCCCGCGGTCTTCGCCGCGCGCTCGCCGAGCCTCGCCGAGCATCTCTATCCCGACTTCCGCGACGCCGCCGAGCCGCGCTTCGAGCCCGCGCGCGTCGCCGCGACCGACGTCGCGCACCTGTACTACACGAGCGGCACGACCGGCCGGCCGAAGGGCGTGATGCTGACGCACGGCAACGTCACGACGCACGCGCTCGCGGCGATCGCCGAGCTCGGCATCGCGAGCACCGACACGTGGGGTCACTTCGCGCCGCTGTTCCACCTCGCCGACGCGTGGGCGACGTTCGCGTTCACGCAGGTCGGCGCGCGCCACGTGCTCGTGCCGCGCTTCGAGCCCGAGCTCGCGCTCGCGGCGATCGCGTCATCGCGCGTGACAATCACGAACCTCGTGCCCGCGATGCTGAACCTGATGGTCCGGCACCCGCGGCTGGCCGAGCACGACCTCTCGTCGATGCGCGCGATCCTCTCCGGCGGCGCGCCGATCGCGCCGGAGGTCGTGCGCGCGGTCAGCGCGGCGTTCGGCTGCGAGTACGTGCAGACGTACGGGATGACCGAGACGAGCCCGTACCTCACGCTGTCGCTGCTCTCGCCGAAGCTGCGCGCGCTGCCGCCCGACGAGCAGCTCGCGTGGCGCGCGAAGACCGGTCGGCCGTTCCTCACCGTCGAGCTCGAGGTGCGCGGCGAGAACGGCGCGCCCGTCCCGCCCGACGGTACCTCGGTGGGGGAGATCTGCGTGCGCGGTCCGACGGTGACGCCCGGCTACTGGCGCGACGAGGAAGCGACGCGCGCGGCGTTCGACGAGCGCGGCTTCCTGCGCACCGGCGATCTCGCGGTGCTCGACGCGGAGGGCTTCGTGAACATCGTCGATCGCAAGAAGGACATGATCATCACGGGCGGCGAGAAGGTGTTCTCGACCGAGGTCGAGCACGTGCTCTACGCGCACGCGGCCGTGCTCGAAGCCGCGGTGTACGGAGTGCCGGACGCGACGTGGGGCGAGCGCGTGTGCGCGGCGGTCGCGCTGCGCGACGGTCGCAACGCGAGCGCGGATGAGCTCATCGCGCACTGCCGCCGCGAGCTCGCCGGCTACAAGGTGCCGCGCGAGTTCCGCTTCGTCGACGCGCTGCCGCGGACGGGCAGCGGGAAGATCACGAAGCAGCCGCTGCGCGACGCGCACGCGGCGCGGAGCTGACTCGCGCGGCGCGCACAGCTAGGTCTTGCCCTCGGCGACCATCGCGTCGACGCGCGCGTAGCTCATCTCCATCCCGTCCGTCATCCCGCTCTTCAGCGCGCCGTCGCGCGCTTCCTTCGACGAGTACACGGCGACGAGCCTCAGCGTCGTGATGCCGTGCTTCTCGGTGAACTCGTGCGTCGCGATCACCTCGCCGCCGGTCCAGTCCTCGTCGAATAGCTCCGTCGCGACGAGGCGCGACGGCGCGGCGATCTCCTTGAACACGCCGCCCATCCCCATCTCGGTGCCGCGCGTGTGCTTCCACACGTAGCGATAGCGACCTCCGACGCGCAGGTCGACCTCGCAGTGCGGCATCGACCAGCCGTCGGGGCCGAAGACCCAGCGCTTCAGCAGCTCCGGCTTCGTGTGACAGTCCCACACGAGCTGTCGCGGCGCGCGGAACTCGCGCACGAACAGGATCTCGCGGTCGGAGGGGAGGGAGATCTGCAACTGGCCTGAGGTTCTCATCGGGTCTTCTTCTTGGCGGGGGTCGGCGCGCTCTGCAGCTCGTCGAGCAGCGCGTCGAGCTTCTGGTAGCGCGCTTCCCAGTGCGCGCGGTACGCGTCGGTCCACTCGGCGAGCTCCGCGAGCGGTTGCGCGTCGAGCGCGCAGTAGCACAGGCGGCCGCGCTGCTGCTTGCGCACGAGCCGTGCGCGCACGAGCACCGCGACGTGCTTCGAGATCGCCTGCTGCGTGAGGTCGAAGCGCGCGACGAGGTCGCGGACGGCTGCGGGACCTTCGGCGAGCCGCTCGAGGATCGAGCGGCGCGTCGGATCGCTGACGGCGCCGAGCGTGAGGCTGAGCGTATCCACAACCATATGGTTGTAGATAGACCGCGCGCCGTCAAGCCCTATTCCGGCGCTTTTCCCGCGTGCCCGAGCACCTGGTACGCGAACGGCGTCCACGCGCCGGCCGGCGCGCCGACCGCGCGCAGCCCGCGCGAGACCCACTCGTTGCACGTCATGAGCGGCGAGTAGCTGCCGACCGCTTCGTAGAACGCGTCGTAGCTGCCGTAGCGCGCGGCGCCGATCCGCTTCGGCCGTCCCTGCTCGTCGCGGCGGAACGACGCGCGCACGTAGGCGACGAGCGCGACGTACTGCTCGCGCGACAACACGACCTCGCGCGTCGCGCCCCACGGCAGCGGCCGCACCGAGTGCTCGACGTGCAGCGCGCTCGCACCGCCGCCGAACAGCGCCGACAGCGCGACCTCCGCCGTCACGTCGCTCCACAGCAACACCTCGAGGAAGAAGCGCCGATCGCCCCAGCCGATGCCGACCCAACTGTCGGGCGACAGCTCGTCCATCCACTCACCCGCGAGCGTGTCCTCGATCGACAGCTCCCCGCGCCAGTCGTACAGCGGATGCGCGACCGGGAACCAGAACGACACGTGCGCGCCGTTGCTCTCGAGCACGATCGTCACCGTGTCGTCGGACGGCGGCGTCGCTGCGCCCGTCGGGATCCCGCCGAGCACGAGCGAGGCGAGGCCCCACAGTGCGAACGGCGCGGTGATCGCGAGCGCGGCGACGCGGAGCAGCCGGAGGATGCGCGTCGCCATCGCGTTCGTCGTCTAGCTCGCGCGCTCCAGCAGCAGGTAGCGGAAGCGACCGCGCGCGTTCTGCACGCCGGGCAAGCGCTCGAGCGCCGCGAGCACGCGACCCGCGAAGCGCGCGATCGACTTCTTGCGCGGTCCGAAGTTGCGCGCGCGGAACTCGATCTCCTCGGGCTGCGGCACCGCTTGCTGGCCGAAGCGCGCGACGACGCGCAGTCCGGCGTCGGACAGCGCGCGCTCGATCTCGCTCGGCGCGAGCGACTCGAACGGCCCGATGTTCGGATCGGGCGACAGCACGTACTCGACGCCCTTCAGGCCGCCGCGGCGCGCGCGCAGCTTCTCGGTCCAGTCGTGGAACGACGCGCGGCTGACGAAGCCGACGATCACGCGGCCGCCGGGCTTGACCCACCGCGCGAGCGCGCGCGCGAGCTCGGCGCGCTCGGCCGGCGCGACGTCCTCGAGTCGGTACAGGCAGCTGACGACGTCGTACGCGCCGTCCTCGGGCGCCGCGAAGCCGGCGCGCGCGTCGGCGTGCGGCCACGCGCGGATCTGGCCGCGCACGCGCGCCGCGACGAACTCCGCGACCTCGGGCGTGCGCTCGGCGACGTCGTAGCGATAACCGGGTCGCGCGCGCGCGATGCGCTCGCTCACGATGCCCGTGCACGGCAGCACGTCGAGCCAGCGCTTGTCGCGCGCGCCCTCTTCGCGGCCGTCGCCGACCCAGCGCTCGAGCAGCGCGTCGATCGCGCGCACTTCCCACGCGCGCGGCTTGTTGTGGCGCAGACCGTTGAGCACGCGCGCGCGCTGGTAGATCGAGAGCAGGTCGGGCTCCCAGTCCGCCGGCCGCGTCGACGACGGGATCGGCCGGCCGCCGTAGTGATTCCAGTGCGTGACCTGGCCGAGCGGGCGGCGCTTCGGCCCCTGCTTCGGCGCGAACTTCGGCCAGCCGACGGCGACGACGGCGATCACGAGGCGGTCGTACGGCAGGCCGACGATCTCGCGCACCTTCTCGCGGTCGCCCATCTGCGTGATCCAGAACGTGCCGAGGCCGAGCACGTGCGCGGCGAGGCTCATGTTCTGGATCAGCGCGCTCGCCGACTGCACGTTCGCCCAGCCCTCTTCGCTGAAGTCGCGGCCGTAGCTGACGATCACGTTGACCGGCGCGTTGCCCATCTGCAGCGACAACTCGGCGAGCTTGCGATTCGTCGCCGCGTCGTCGACCGCGACGAGATCCCACATCTGGTAGTTGCACGACGACGGCGCCCAGATGCCGGCGTGCATCAGCTGGTCGACGAGCTCGCGCGGCACGGGGTCCGACTTGAACTTGCGGATCGAGCGGCGCTCGTAGACCGCGCGCCAGAAGTCCATCTGCGGCGTCGGGCCGACCGGCGCGCCGGCGTCGAACTCGGCGGCCGCGCGGCCGGCCGGAGCAGATCCCTCGGGCTCGTCCGGGATGCCGGGCTGCGGGCGGACGACCTCGGGCGACGGGGGCTGCTGGTCGTCGGGGGGCATGCGTGAGCGCGGCTGCGACTCCAGTGTGCCTCATCACCGCGCCTGCGGCCAATCGAGTGCGCGGGGAGGAGTGCGGCGTAGCCTAGGAGCTGAGCGCGCTCCGTGCTGCGCGACTCGATATCGTGATCGCGCCGATGACATCGCCTCGCCGCCTCGTGCTCGTTCTGCTCGCCGCCACGTCCCTCGCGCTGCTCGGCGCCAGTTTCAGCGCGAGCTGCAACGACGCGGAGGTCGGCGCTTCGTCGGCCGGCTCGGTGCCGCGCACTTCGCTCGAGCCCGTCGCGAGCGCCGAGCTCGACCCCGCGGTGAGCGCGGCGATCGGAGCGGTGAGCCCGACGAGCGCACCTGTGGCGAGCGCATCCGTCGACGTGATGGAGAGCGCGTTCTGCGCGCGCTGCCACGTCGATCAGGCCGCCGAGCACGAGCAGTCGACGCACGGCCGCGCGTTCACCGACGAGGAGGTGCGCCTCGCGACCGCGCGCTTCGCGCACCAGGACTGCATCATCTGCCACACGCCGCGGCCGATCTTCGAGACCGGCATCGGCATGAATCCGAAGCGGCGCTTCCACGGGCTCGAGGAGGGCAACACGTGCATGACGTGCCACTTCCGGCCCGACTTCGACTACTCGCACTTCCAGGGCGGCGCCGAGTGCAAGAACGCGTTCCACCCGGACGTCGGCACGGTCGAGGCCTGCGCGTCGTGCCACCGCAACCACGGCACGCCGTACCAGTGGGAGAAGAGCCCGCTCGGCAAGGCCGCCGGCAACGACTGCATGGACTGCCACATGGCCGAGGTGCAGCGGCCGATCGCGCTCGGCGGCCCGGTCGTCACGACGCGCTCGCACGTCTTCCCCGGCTCGCGCGACGTCGCGCACGTCGACAAGGCGTACAAGTACGACGCACGCATCGACGGCGATCACGTCGTCGTGACGATCGCGAACAAGGGCGCGGGCCACAACTTCCCGACCGAGCTCAAGCAGCGCTCGGTCGAGTCGCTCGTCGTCGTGCGCGACGCGGCCGGCAACGAGGTCGCGCACTCGCGCATGGTGTTCCGCGACCCGTACAAGCGGCCGTACGGGCTCGAGCTGCCGGTCAATACGCAGATCCCCTCCGGCGAGAAGCGCGAGCACCGCGTGCCGATCGGCGTCGCGGCGGGCACCGTCGAGACGACGCTGTACTTCAAGCTCTACTACCCGATCGACGACCACCACCCGGACATGTCGCGCGTGCTCGCGTCGCGCACGCTGCCGTTCGCGGGCGTCGCGCCGTCGGCGGATCCGGTGGTCGGCGATCCCGAGGTCGTCGCGCACTCGCCTGAGAACATCGATCCGGAGATCGCGGGCATCGCGAACCTCGTCGACTACTCGCGCCCGCCGATCGGGAAGACCGCGGTCGAGATCCCGAGCGGCGCCGCGCCGGCGGACATCGCGAAGCTGATCGAGCTGTTCCAGTTCCCGGTGCCCGAGGCGAACGGGAAGGCGCGCGCCGCGCTCGCGAAGATCGGCGCGCCCGCGGTGCCGGCGCTCGTCGAAGCGCTCGGCTCGTGGGACAACAAGACGTTCAACCAGTCGATGCAGGTGCTCGAGCAGATCGGCGAGCCCGCGCGCGCGGCGCTCCTCGCCGCGACCGCCGATGCGCGGCTGTACGTGCGGCTGCACGCGCGCGAAGTGCTCGTGCGACTGGAGTGGGAGGAGCCCGAGATCGACGCGGCCGTCGCGCGCGGGCTCGAGCTGCCGGGCGCGCTCGATCGCGCGAGCGCGGCGCGCGCGATCGGCCACCTGCACTTCGGCGGGCACGAGCCCGCGCTGCGCAAGCTGCTCGCCGATCCGGATCCCGACGTCGTGCGCGAGGCCGCGCTCGCGCTCGGGCACCTCGGCGATCGCGAGGCGGTCGCGCCGCTGCAGGCCGCGCTCGCGCGCGCGCACTACGCGGAGACGCGCTTCGATCTCGCCAAGGCGCTCGCGTGGCTCGGCGAGCCGAGCGGCGTGCAGACGCTGCTCGGCGGGCTCGACCATCGCGACGAGCTCGTGCGCGAGGCGTGCTTCGAGGCGTTCTTCGAAGTCACCGGCCAGCATCTCGGCTACGAGCCGCTCGCGCCGCGGCCCGAGCGACTCGATGGGATCGCGCGGCTGCAGCGCTGGTGGAGCACGCAGGGCGGCGCGAACGCGCTCGTCGAGCCCGACGAGCGCCGCGATCGGCGCGCGGAGTCGAAGGCGTGGCGGATGATCAACGACCTCGGCGGAAACGACCTCGCGGCGTCGACGCCTGAGAAGGACAAGGAGCTCGAGCAGCAGATCCTCGAGCTCGGCGCCAAGGCGGTGCCGCCGCTCGTCAAGGCGCTCAAGTACCCGCCGGGTTTCGCGGACAAGCGCAGCGCGGTGATCCGGCTGCTCGCGCGGACGGGCGACAAGCGCGCGGCGCCGGCGCTGTGCGATGCGCTGCGCGATCCGGTCGTGTCGGTCGCCGCGTGGGCCGCGTTCGCGCTCGAGGCGATCAAGGATCCACAGACGCTGCCGGCGCTCGTGCGCTACGAGCAGCGGATCCGGCGGCTCGTCGCGCAGAACGCGCTGCCGCCGACGGCGGGGAGCGCGGATCAACTGCTGCTGCAGGTCTCGCGCGCGCGGCTCGCGCTCGAGGACGAGGGCGCGCGCGCACAGCTCGTCGCGCTGCTCTTGTCGCAGGACGCGGCGGTGCGCGAGGGCGCGATCGGCGCGCTCGGTCGCTTCTACGGCGACGACAAGGGCTACGACCCGAACGCAGAGCCCGCGGCGCGTCTCGCGGCGGCGGCGAAGTGGAGCGAGTAGTCCCGCTCGCGGCGCTCGCGGCGCTCGCCGTGGTCGCGCAGCTCGCCGCGAGCGGCTGTCGCTCCGAGCTCCCGGCCTCGCGCGTGCCCGCGAACGCCGCGACCGCGGTCAGCAACGAACCGACGCAGGTCGAGCGGCGCACGTACCACGCCGATCGCTCGGTGCACACGGTCTACCAGGCGCTGCAGTGGCCGGACGGGCGCGAGCAGCGGCACGGCCGCGAGCTCGAGTTCGACGCGCAGGGGAACAAGCTCGCCGAGCGGTACTTCCGCCACGGCGAGCCGACGGGGAACTGGACGCGCTGGTGGCCGAACGGCAAGCAGCGGATGGAGATCCAGTACCGCGGGCCGGACGTCGCGACGCCGATGATTTGGTGGCACGAGAACGGCGCGGTCGCCGAGCAGGGGCTCGCGCGCGACGCGGTGAAGGACGGCGAGTGGTCGGCGTGGACGGACGCGGGGACGCTCGTCGAGCAGGGGAGCTATGCGGGCGGGCGGCGCGTCGGGCACTGGCGCTTCTGGCGCGACGACGGAACGCTGAAGGAGGAGGGGGACTTCGCCGCGGGGCGTCGCACCGGCAAGTGGACGTTCTACGACGAGGCGGGGCGCGAGATCGTGCGGCCTTAGACGCCCGAGACGGGGAGAGTGCTCGCCGCGCTGCGGATCGGATCGTCCGCCGCAGCAAGGTGATCGTGGCGGCGACGAATGCGCCTGGACAACGGGACGGCTCGAGCGATGCGCTCACTCGAGCGCAGTCATCTCGACCGAGCGGCGCCAACTCGACGAACTCGCGCACGCGGCGCGTCATGCCGGCTCGCTCCACGCGGCGACTCGTTCGTCGATGCCGATCAGCCCCTCGCGCCGCCAGCCGACGCACAGGAGCCAGCTACTCGCGCGACAGACGACCGGCGCCGCCCGCGCCATCCGCGCTACGAAGCTCGTCGCGGCCTCGAGCCGTGTGCGGCATGCCGCGAAGCCGTCGAACCACGCGCCCGACGAGTGCGGGTCGATGCCCGCGCCGAAGCTGCCGTGCCTGCGCGCGTTGTGCAGTACGTAGGCGAGCGCGCGGCGCACTTCGCGCGGCGAGCGCAGCGCTCGCGCGTGGTAGCGATCGGGGAACACCTGTCCGCTGCGACCCCACCACTTGTTGAGCTGTTT
>SCVU01000481.1 GCA_004296785.1 Planctomycetota bacterium | reverse complement strand
GAAGCTCATCCGCAACTTCACCGAGCCGGTGCAGCGCGTCGAGCGCCTGCAGGCGGACATCGACGCCTGCCTCGAGCTCGCGAAGGAATTCGGCGAGTCGGAAGTGCTCGCCGAGCTCGAGCGGCTCGGCCCCGAGCTCGCGCGCGAGATCGAAGCGCTCGACCTGCGCGTGCTGCTCGGCGAGCCGCACGACGGCGACAACGCGTTCGTCTCGATCAACGCCGGCGCCGGCGGCGTCGACGCGTGCGACTGGGCGCGCATGCTGCTGCGCATGTACCTCGCGTGGGCGAAGGCCAAGGGTTTCGACGTCGAGGAGGTCGAGCTCGCGTCCGAGTCCGAGGGCGGCATCCGCTCCGCAACGATCGAGGTGCGCGGTCCGCTGGCGTTCGGCTACCTGAAGGCCGAGACGGGCGTGCACCGGCTCGTGCGCATCAGCCCGTTCGACAGCCAGGCGCGTCGCCACACGGCGTTCGCTTCGGTCGACGTGACGCCCGAGCTCGAGGACGAAGCCGAGATCGAGGTCAAGGACGCCGACCTCGAGGTCGAGACGATGCGCTCGGGCGGCGCCGGCGGTCAGCACGTCAACAAGACCGAGTCGGCCGTGCGCATGCGCCACCTGCCGAGCGGCATCGTCGTGCGCTGCGAGACGCAGCGCAGCCAGCACAAGAACCGCGAGGTCGCGCTGAAGATGATCAAGGCGAAGCTGCTCGCGCTGCAGGTCGCCGCGCGCGACAAGGAGATGGCGGCGCTGTACGGCCAGAAGGGCGAGGTCGCGTTCGGCAGCCAGATCCGCTCGTACGTGCTGCACCCGTACCAGATGGTCAAGGACCATCGCACCGAGCACGAGACCGGCAACATCCACGCGGTGCTCGACGGCAAGATCGATTCGTTCATCGAGGCCTGGCTGCGCCAGCGCAGCCAGAAGGCGAAGACCGCTTCCCCCTGAGCAAGATGCGCAACCCCACGATTTCCGCTGCGGCGCCGGCGAGCTCCGCGACTCCCGCCATGACGAACAAGACCGGGCCGAACAAGGTCGAACGCGCGTTGGTTTCGCTCTCCGACAAGGCCGGCGCGGAGAACTTCGTGCGCGCGCTCGCACAGCGCGGCGTCGAGATCCTCTCGACCGGCGGCACGGCGGCGATGCTGCGCAAGGCGGGCATCGCGGTGCGCGAAGTGGCGGAGGTCACGGGCTTTCCCGAGATGATGGACGGCCGCGTGAAGACGCTGCACCCGAAGGTGCACGGCGGTCTGCTCGCGCTGCGCGACGACGCGAAACACGTCGCGAGCCTGCGCGAGCACGGCATCGGCCCGATCGACTTGCTCGTGATCAACCTCTACCCGTTCGAGGCGACCGTCGCGAAGAGCGGCGTCACGCGCGAGGACGCGATCGAGAACATCGACATCGGCGGGCCGGCGATGGTGCGCTCGGCCGCGAAGAACCACCGCTTCGTCGGCGTGGTCACCGACCCCGCCGACTACGGGCGCGTGCTCGACGAGCTCGAGAAGCACGGCGGCGCGCTGTCGCTCGAGCTGAAGCGCGAGCTCGCGTACAAGGCCTTCGCGCTGACCGCGCGCTACGACGCGGCGATCTCGCAGTGGCTGTGGAAGCAGGAGGTCGAGAGCGGCCGCACCGCGGGTCCGTTCCCGCCGTCGTTCGCGCTCGCGGCGCGCAAGGTCGCGGACCTGCGCTACGGCGAGAACCCGCACCAGAGCGCGGCGTTCTACCGCGCGGCCGGCGACGTCGAGGTCGGCGTCGCGACGGCCGAGGTGCTCGGCGGCAAGGCGCTGTCCTTCAACAACCTCGTCGACCTCGACAGCGCGCTGTCGCTGGCCAAGGAGTTCGACGAGCCGTTCGCGTGCGTGATCAAGCACAACAACCCGTGCGGCGCGGCGGCGGCCGACACGATGGCGCGCGCGCTCGAGCTCGCGTGGGCCGGCGACCCGCTGTCGGCGTTCGGCAGCGTGCTCGCCTTCACGCGGCCGCTCGACGCGGCCTGCGCGGACTTCCTCGTCTCCGGCGGGCGCTTCGTCGAAGCGATCATCGCGCCGTCGTTCGATCCGGCGGCCGTCGAGCTGTTGACGACGAAGCCAAAGTGGGGGAAGAGCGTGCGGCTGCTCGCGTGCGGCCCGTTCGGGCCTTCGTCGCGCCGCGCGGACGAGCTCGAGCACAAGCCGCTCGTCGGAGGACTGCTGCTGCAGCAGCGCAACCTCGCGGTCGAGACGCGCGCGGACTGCAAGGTCCCGACGAAGGTCGCGCCGACCGAGGAACAGTGGGCCGGGCTCTACTTCGCCGCGCGCGTGGGCAAGCACGTGAAGTCGAACGCGATCGTGCTCGCGCGCGGCCGCGAGATCGTCGGGGTCGGCGCGGGGCAGATGAGCCGCGTCGACTCGGTGCACCTCGCGCTGCGCAAGGCCGGCGAGCGCGCGCAGGGCAGCGTCCTCGCCTCCGACGCGTTCTTCCCGTTCGCCGACGGCGTCGAGGCCGCGCTGGCCGGCGGCGTCGCGGCGGTGTTGCAGCCGGGCGGCTCGGTGCGCGACGCCGAAGTGATCGCCGCGTGCGACGCGCGCGGCGTGCCGATGGTCTTCAGCGGCCTGCGGCACTTCCGCCACTGATCCGCGGCGCGGCTCGGCCGCGCAGTTCGTCGACGCAGTTCGTCGACGCAGTTCACCGGCGCGCTTCGTCCGCGCGCCGCGCGTCTACTTGCGGCCCGAGTAGCCGAGCGACTCCAGCGCCGCGCGATCCGCTTCCGACGGCGCCTTCGTCGGCGCCGAGGTCGCCAGGCGCGAGCGCGACACCTCGATCAACGCGAGCTCTTCGGCGAGCCGTTTCGTCAGCGCCGCGACGATCTCCGGCTGTTCGGCGGCGACGTCGTTGAGCTCGGCCGTGTCGCTGCGCATGTCGTACAGCGCGACGTGCGTGCCGCCGATCCGCTCGACGAGCTCCTGCCACAGTCGCTGTGCGCGCGCGGGATCCGCGGTGATCGCCGCGAACACTTCCGCGGTCAGCGCGGAGTCGCTGAGCTCGGGCACGTTCTGCTTGCGCCACTCCGCCGGCACGCCGGGGTACGACAGCGCGATGGCGAGGTCCACATCGAGCGTCGGATCGAACGCGAGCAGCTTCCAGCGATCGAGCTCGAGCGCGGTCTGGCGGATCAGTCCGCCCTGCGCGAGCAGCGCCGCCGGCGGCAGCTTCTCGCCGCGCAGCGCCGGCGCGAGCGAGCGCCCGTGGCGGCCGCGGCCGGCGGGATCGAGTCCCGCGAGCTCGAGCACCGTCGAGTACACGTCGACGAGCTGCACGCCTTCGCTCACGCGCGTCCCGCCGCGCGCGCCGCGCGGCAGCTTGACGATCAACGGCACGTGCAGGATCTCGTCGTACGCCATGCCGTGCGCGAAGTAGAACTCGTGCCCGGTCATCGATTCGCCGTGGTCGGAGGTCACGATCACGACCGCTTCGTCCCACAGCGGCGTCTTGCGCAGCGCGTCGAAGAACTCGCCCAGGCGCGCGTCGAGCGCGAGCAGTCCTTCGTCGTACGCATCGGCGATCGGATCGGTCGGCAGGCGCTTCGGCATGCCGTCGGCGGTCGCGTACGGCGCGGCGATGTACGAGTGGATCCCGCCGAAGCAGCGGTCGAGCGCGCCCGCGTACGCCGATGACACGGGCTGCGTCAACGTGCGTCCCGCGAGCTTGTCGCGCCACTGCGGCGGCACCGTGTACGGCCCGTGCGCGTCGAAGCAGTGGAGGAACAGGAACGGCGGGCGCTCGTCGCGCGCGTCGAGCCAGTCGCGAGCGAGCTGTGCGACGCGCTCGATGCCGCCGTCGGTCCGATCGAGCGAGATGTGCGCGGCCGAGTCGTCGTACAGGTCGAAGCCCTGGTCGAAGTGCATCAGGCCCGACAGCCACAGCGAATCGACGAAGCCCGCCGTGTGATAGCCGGCCGCGCGCAGCGCTTCGGGCAGCGTCCAGCGCCGTTCGTCGAGCTGCCACATCTCCCACAGATCCGGCACGTCGGTCGCATCGAGCTGCACCGTGCGCGCGTGCACGCCCGGCATCAGACCGGTGAACAGCGACATGTGGCTCGGCACCGTCCACGTCGAGTTCGCGAGGCAGCGCTCGAAGACGACGGCCTCGCGCGCGAACTCCTCGAGGCGCGGGCTCGTGCGCCGCGGGTAGCCGTGCAGCGACAGGTGCCGCGCGCCGACCGTGTCGAGGCTGATCAGCAGGATCGGCGGCGAGACGACCGGCTCGCCGCCGGTGATCTCGAGCCGATCGAGCTCGAGCGCGCTCTTGTCGCGGTCCTCGGCGACCCAGCCGAGCTCGACCTCGAGGATGCGGCCGGCGCTCGACGGCAGCGCGATCGACGCCGTGAGCTCGCCGTCCTGCGCCGGCGCGTACTGCGGCTCGCCGATCTCGATCG
>SCVU01000480.1 GCA_004296785.1 Planctomycetota bacterium | reverse complement strand
GCTCTTCCGATCTCGGTCACGCGCGCGGCGAAGCCCTCCGGCACCGCGACCGGCGCGCTCGGAACGAACCAGCGGTGCAGCGCGCGCTCGGCCTGCGCATGCTCGCGGCACGCATGGCACGCGAGCAGGTGGCGGCGCAGCGGAGCCGCCTGTTCCTCCGAGAGCTCCTCGTCGAGGTAGCCGGGCACGAGCTCGAGCGCGGCGGCGCAGCCGAGCTGGTTGCCGTCGTCCCGTTCGCCTTCGTCTTGTGGATCGCGTCGCATGTGTGTCTCTGCTCGCCGCGGCTCAGCCGTCGATGGCCGCGAATTCCGGGTGCCGTTGGATCAGGAGGTCGCGGAAGCGCGCGCGCGCGCGGAACAGCCGCGATTCCACCGTGCCGATCGAGAGGCCGAGCACGTCGGCCATGTCCTGGTAGGTGCGCCCTTCGAACTCGCGCATCACGAGCACCGTGCGGAAGATCTCGGGCATCGCCGCGAGCACCTTGTGCGTGACCGCCGCGATCTCCTCGCGCTGCAGGCGCGCGTCGGGCGCGAGCACGCGCGGCGCCGGACCTGCGTCGATCTCCGGATCCTCGACCGTGTGCACCGGCGAACGGCCGCGGCGCTTGAGGAAGTCGAGCGCCGAGTTCACCGCGATCCGGTAGATCCACGTCGAGAACGACGACTGGCGCTGGAACGTGTCGAGCCGGCGGAACGCCTTCAAGAACGTCTCCTGCACGATGTCCTCGACCTCGGCCGGGCTCGCGTAGTGGCGCACGAGCGCGAAGATCCGCTCCTGGTGGCGCTCGACGAGCTGCTGGAACGAGCGCGAGTCGCCGCCGAGCACCGCGACGACGAGCGCATCGTCGACCTCGCGCTCGTGGCCCGCCTCGCTCGCCCGGTCGCCGCGCGCCGAACCGTCGCCGCGAGTCGGAACGCCGGCTGGCGGCTGTTTGGTCACGGGCAATCCCACGGCCGACTGGACGAGCGGAACCACGCTTTCTTCCGCCGCCGCGAGCCCGCCCCGCCGCGGCCGGCCTCCCCTCCCCCCCGGTGAGGAATGCGAATGCATGGCGGGCCTACGGGCGCGGTGGAACCAGTTCGTCGAGCAAGTGGCCGAGCTTCGTGCGCTTCGTGTTCAAGTACTTGACGTTACTCGGGTTAGGGTCGGTCACCAGGGCCACCTGATCGACCACCTCCAGGCCGTGCCCGCTCAGGCCCGCCATCTTCTTCGGGTTGTTGGTGAGCAGGCGCATCTTGCGCACGCCGAGGTACGAGAGGATCTGCACGCCGATCCCGTACTCGCGCAGGTCGGCCGGGAAGCCGAGCGCGACGTTGGCCTCGACCGTGTCCATCCCGCGGTCCTGCAGCTGGTACGCGCGCAGCTTGTTGGCCAGGCCGATCCCGCGGCCCTCGTGGTTTCGGATGTAAACGAGCACGCCGCGCTTCTCGTGGCCGATCTTGTCGAGCGCGAGGCCGAGCTGCGGCCCGCAGTCGCAGCGCAGCGAGCCGAAGATGTCGCCGGTCAGGCACTCGGAGTGCACGCGCACGAGCACGGGCTCGGCGACCGGCTGGCGCGGGCCGTCGAGGCCCGGCCCGGGCATCCCGATCGTCAGCGCCACGTGCTCGTGGCCGTCGATCTTCGAGCGGAACAGGTGCGCGGCGAACTGGCCGTGGCGCGTGGGAATCGGCACGTCCATCTCGAGCGGCTCGATCAACCGCTCGTTCTGCCGGCGCCACGCGATGATGTCGGCGATCGTGCACAGCTTGAGCCCGTGCTTGGCCGCGAAACGCTCGAGCTGCGGCATCCGCGCCATCGAGCCGTCCTCGTCCATGATCTCGCAGATCACGCCCGCGGGCCGCGCGCCGGCCAGGCGCGCGAGGTCGACGATGCCCTCGGTCTGGCCGCCGCGGACGAGCACGCCGCCCTCGCGCGCGCGAAGCGGGAACACGTGGCCCGGGCTGACGACGTCGGCCGCGCTCGCGTCGGGGCGCACGGCCGTGCGGATCGTGTGCGCGCGGTCGTGCGCGCTGATGCCGGTCGTCACGCCGCTGGCGGCCTCGATCGAGACGGTGAAGCCCGTCCCCATGCGGCTCTTGTTGTCCTGCACCTGCGGCGCGAGGCCGAGGTGGTCGCACAGCTCGCCCGACAGCGGCAGGCACACGAGGCCGCGCGCCTCGCGGACCATGAAGTTGATCGCCTCGGGCGTCGCGAACTCGGCGAGCATCGCGAGGTCGCCCTCGTTCTCGCGCGACGGGTCGTCGACCAGGATCACCATGCGGCCGCGGCGGAGCTCGGCCAGGATCTCGGGGATGGGGCTCGGTTGGATCGGCATCGGGGCGTCAGGTCGGCGCCGCGCAGTGCGGTCGCTTTGCGCCCTACTTTAGCTCAATCGTCGCCGTAGAAGCGCAGGCCCATCTGCTCGTGGTCCGCGACGAACAAGCCGCGCATCCCGGGCACCGAGCTCGCGCGGAACGCGAAGCCGCCCGCCTGACCCGGCGTGTTCATGTACACCTCGTCGCCGCTGTTCGGGCCCCCGATCGCGAGCGCGCCGGTCTGCGGATCGTAGACCAGCCGCAGGCGCAGCCAGCCGCGGCGACACGCGGACACGTACAGCCAGCCCTGGTTCGGATCCGTCGTTCCGAAGCCCGAGTCGACGCGCATGTCGACGAGCGAGTCCTTCCGCAGGTCGAACACGTTGTCGGCGATCGTCCACTGCCCGGCGATCGCCGTGCTCTGGACGTTCTGCACGTCCGCGTCGGTCGAGACGTCCTTCGCGATGATGCGACCGTTGAACTCCATCATCAGCAGGAACGTGTGCCGCGGCGACGAGCCGAGCTTCGCGAGCGCGAGACCCCACTCGAACGACTTCGCGTTCGGGTTCGTCCACGTCTGCGTCGGAGCGAGCGGAGTGCCGCTGCCGCTCACCGCCGAGTAGTTCGTCAGGTCGAAGAACTGAACGCGGCCGCGCTCGTAACTCGCGTGGCTCGCGCGCCCGCCGAAGCCGGCGGCGAC
>SCVU01000479.1 GCA_004296785.1 Planctomycetota bacterium | reverse complement strand
AGCTGCTCGCCGGCCTCGAAGGCGTCGAGCCGCGCGACATGGCGCGCGTGACGATCGCGTACGAGCCCGTCTGGGCGATCGGCACCGGTCGCAACGCGACTTCCGAGCAAGCCGGCGAGGTCCACACGTTCCTGCGCGGCGTGCTCGCCGCGCGCTTCGACGCCGGGTCCGACCTCGGCATCGCACAGGCCACGCGCATTCTCTACGGTGGCAGCGTGAAGCCCGACAACATCCGCGAGCTGCTCGCGGCGCCCGGCGTCGACGGCGCGCTCGTCGGCGGCGCTTCGCTCAAGGCCGCCTCGTTCAACGCGATCATCGACGGCTGCTGAAACCTACTGCGCGACCCGCTCGCTCCGTCCGCCCGCACCGCTCACTCCCGCCCCTCCGGTATCGATCTCCATGGACCTCCTGATCCTCGGTTTGTACGTCGTGTTCGTGTTGTCGGCGATCGTGCTCGTCGTCGTCGTGCTGATCCAGGAGGGTCGCGGCGGCGGACTGACCGACGCGCTCGGCACCGGCGGTCAGGCGACCTTCGGCGCGGGCGCGAAGGGCATCAACACGTTCACCGGGATCGTCGCGGGCGTGTTCCTCGCCTCCGCGATCGGGATCACGATGATGAATCGCTCGGCGTCGAGCCGTTCGGTGCTCGGCGACGGCGCGGCACCCGCGCCGCTCGAGATCCCCGGCCTCAACGCGCCGGCGCCCGCGCCGGCCGACGGCGCGCCGGCCGCGCCCGCGGGCGATCCGGGCTCGGGCGGCGGCGGCGCGGGTGCGCCGCAGACGCCGGACAACGGCACGCCGCCGCCGGCGGGCGGCTAGCGGAGCGCGCGCGCACGATGCAAACGAACGAAGTCCTCGACCTGCTCCGCAAGAGCGAGGCGATGCTCGAAGGCCACTTCGAGCTCTCGTCGGGCAACCACAGCGACCGCTACTTCCAGTGCGCGCTCGTGCTGCAGCACCCGCGCGAGACCGAGCGGCTCGCGCGCGCGCTCGCGGCGCGCCTGCCGACGGACATCGACGTCGTCGTCGGTCCCGCGATGGGCGCGGTGACGTGGGCGTACGAGGTCGCGCGCGCGCTCGGCGTGCGCGGGCTGTTCACCGAGCGGCAGAACGGCGCGATGACGCTGCGCCGCGGCTTCCGGCTGCGCGCGGGCGAGCGCGTGCTCGTCGTCGAGGACGTGCTGACGACAGGCGGCTCGGCGGCCGAAGTGCTCGACGTCGTGCGCGCGCTCGGCGCGACGCCGATCGGCGTCGCCGCGGTCGTCAATCGCTCGGGCGGCAATCCGTTCGCCGCGCAGTCGCTGCCGTGCACGGCGCTCGCCGACGTGCAGGCGAAGCTGTGGTCGAAGGACGAGTGCCCGCTGTGCAAGGCGGGCGGTACCGCGATCAAGCCCGGCAGTCGGCCGGCCGCGCAGAAGACCTAGAGCGGCGGATCCTCGGACGAGGCCAGCGGGAGGCGCGATGCTGCGATCGATGACGGGATTCGGCGCCGCGACCGGACAGGTCGGGCCGCTGCACGCGCGCGTCGAGGTCCGCTCGGTCAACCACCGGCACCTGCAGACGAAGCTGCGGCTGCCGCAGGAGTTGTCGGCGCTCGAGCCCGAGGTCGAGGCGCAGGTGCGCAAGGCGCTCGAGCGCGGCACGGTCACGCTCTCGGTGGTCGTCGAGCGCGCGGCGCACGGCGGCGGCGCGCTGGTCGACGCAACGCTCGCCAAGCAGTATCTCGCGCAGGTGCGCGAGCTCGGCGCCGAGCTCGGGCTCGCACCGGACGTTTCGCTCGCGCAGTTGATCGCGCTGCCGGGCATCGTCGCGCCTTCCAGCGGTGGCGAGCTGCCCGAGAAGCTGCGCGGCGAGCTGCTCGCCCTGGTCCGGAAGGCGCTCGAGGCGCTCGTCGAGATGCGCTCGGTCGAAGGACGCGCGCTCGCCGAGGACCTGCGCGGCAACCTCGCGGCGCTCGCGGTGCTCGTCGCGCGCATCGAGAAGCGGATGCCGAAGGTCGTGCGCCAGCAGCAGAAGAACCTGAAGAAGCGCGTCGAGGAGCTGCTCGGGCCGAGCACGACGCTCTCGCCGACCGACCTCGCGCGCGAGATCGCGCTGCTCGCCGACCGCTCCGACGTCGCGGAGGAGCTCGCGCGCCTGAAGAGCCACGTCGCGCAGTTCGAATCCGAGATGCGGCGCAGCGAGTCGGTCGGCCGGCGCCTCGATTTCCTCGTGCAGGAGCTCCTGCGCGAGGTCAACACGATCGCGTCGAAGTGCAACGACGCGGACGTCGCGCACTGGAGCGTCGACATCAAGGCGCGCATCGAGCGCCTGCGCGAGCAGGTGCAGAACATCGAATGACGCGCGGCCGCATGCTCGTGATCTCCGGGCCCTCGGGCTCGGGCAAGAGCACGCTGGTGAAGCGTCTGCTCGAGGATCCGCGCGTCGTGTTCTCGATCTCGTGCACGACGCGCGCGCCGCGCGACGGCGAGGTCGACGGCCGCGACTATCAGTTCCTGTCGCGCGACGAGTTCCGCGCGCGCGTCGAGCGCAACGCGTTCATCGAGTGGGCCGAGGTCTACGGGAACCTGTACGGCACGCCGCGCGAGCCGATCGAGCGCGCGCTGGCCGCCGGCAAGGTGTACCTGCTCGAGATCGACGTGCAGGGCGCGCTGAAGCTGAAATCGCTCGGCGTCGACGCGCTGTACATCTTCATCAGCCCGCCGGACCTCGAGACGCTGCGCGCGCGGCTGGTCGGCCGCGGCACGGACAAGCCCGAGTCGATCGAGCGGCGGATGTCGAAGGCGCGCGACGAGATGACCGAGGCGTCGCGCTACGATCACATCGTGATCAACCGCGACATCGACCTCGCGCTGGCCGAGGTGCGGCGACTCGTCGGGCTCCCCGGCGGGCCCGAGGTGTCGCGCGCATGAGCCGGATCCTGCTCGTCTGCGGCGCCTCGGCCGCGCTGCACAAGGCCTGCGATCTCGCCAGCAAGCTCACGCAGGGCGGCCACGAGGTCCGCAGCGTGCTCACGCCGCGCGCCGCGCGCCTGATCCGCCCGCAGCTGTTCGAGGCGCTGACCGGCCAGACCAGCCAGACCAGCGAGTGGGGGAGCGGTCGGCGCGGCGCGATGAGCCACATCGAGCTCGCCGGCTGGGCCGAGGCCGCCGTGGTCGCGCCGCTGTCGGGCGACCTCGCCGCGCGGATCGCGCACGGCCTCGCCGACGACCTCGCGAGCACGGTCTGCCTCGCGCTGCCGGCCGCGGTCAAGCGCCTCGCCTGCCCGGCCATGAATCCGCACATGCTGGCCTCGCCCGCGGTGCGGCGGAACCTCGAGCAGCTCGAGCGCGACGGCTGGCGGGTGCTGGCGCCGCGCGAGGGCCACATGGCCTGCGGCGTCCAGGGCAAGGGGCGGCTGGCCGAGCCCGACGAGATCCAGGCCGAGCTCGTCCGCCTGCTCGGCGGGAAGTAGCGCGCGATGCGCTCGCGATCCTCCGCTCGGCTGCGCGTGCTCGTCACCGCCGGTCCGACGCGCGAGGCGATCGACCCGGTGCGCTACCTGTCGAACGAGTCGAGCGGGCGCATGGGTTTCGCGATCGCCGCGGCCGCGGCGCGCGCCGGACACGCGACCGTGCTCGTCGCCGGACCCGTCGAATTGCCGACGCCGGCCGGCGTGCGCCGCGTCGACGTCGTGTCCGCGCGCGAGATGCTCGCCGCGTGCCGCCGCGAGTTCGCGCGCTGCGACGCGTTGTTCATGGCCGCCGCCGTCGCCGACTACAGACCGCGCCGCCAGAAGCGCGGAAAGTGGCGGAAAGCTGCGAGTCGGAAGGGATTCGCATTGTTGGAACTGGTGGAGAACCCCGATATCCTGCGCACGCTGGCGCGACGCAAGGGTTCTCGTCTGGTCGTGGGTTTTGCCCTGGAGACGGGGAACGGTCTCGAGCGCGCCAAGTCCAAGCTGGTGCGCAAGGGTGCCGACTACATCGTGCTGAACGGTCCCGCTTCGCTGGGCGGCGCGCGGACGAGCGCCGCGATCCTCGATCGCGCTGGAGTCGTGTCGCGTGTGCGCGGCGCGACGAAGGACGCGCTCGCGCGACGACTCGTCGA
>SCVU01000478.1 GCA_004296785.1 Planctomycetota bacterium | reverse complement strand
CCCGATCGAACCGTCGTGTCCGTCGCCGACGGCGAGTTCCTCCTCACCGCCCGCTGCGACCTCAACGCGCGTTCAACTTGAACTTCGCACAGCGAAGGGGCGCGTCTGCGCGCCCCTTCGCTGTGCGAAGTCGGGCGCGCGTCCTCGCGCGCCCAAGTCGCGCGCTCCGCGCGCGACCCTCCACTCTCCCTCTCCCTTCTCCTCTCCTACCCCTCCACCCTCCGAAACGTCCCGCCGCTCCCGCTCGCCAACTCCTCCAACTGTCCGTTCCCCGAGTTCCCGATCTGCACGCAGCAGATCCGCAACAACCCCAGCGGGTTGTTCTCGTTCAACCAAGTCTCGACCGACCGCGGCCGCTGCGCCTGCCCGTCGCACAGCACCACGACCGTGTCCGCCTCGAGCTCGGTCCACTTGACCTTCCCGTCCGCGTCGCGCGGTTGAACGAGATCGAGGCCGGCCTGCAGATCGGTCGCGCCGCCCGGCGACTGGCCTTCGAGCCACTGCAGCGCCTCGCGCTGCGAAGTCTTCGACGCGACCGCGAGCTTGGTGCGCCACGCGCGCGCTTCGGAGTGGAACACGATGACGTTGAAGCGCGCGTCCTCGCCGAGTCCGTACAGGCAGCCGCGCAGTTCCGAGAGCGCGGTCTCGTAGCGCGTGCGCGCTTCGGTCCCGAGCGACTCCTGCATCGATCCGCTGCGGTCGAGCACGAACACGACGCGGTCGCTGTAGAGCTCGATCCCGAAGAACTGCGCGGTCCCCGGCGGCGCGCCCGCGACCGCCGTGTCGCCGCCGGCGTCGAGCCCGCGGTCGCCGTGCTTGCGCCGCACTTCCCACCACGAGCGCCACCAGTCGACGCGGTGCCCGATGCGCCGACCGGAGTGCGTCTCCAGCGCCGCGACGAGCGCGCCGGCGACGCGGCGCGAGCCGTTGCCCGCTTCCGCGCGGCTCTGCCAGCTCGAGAGCGCTTCGATCAACAGCGGCGCCGCGCGCTCGATCGGCAGCGCGAGCGCCCACTGCGCGGCGAGCAGCGCGATCTTCCAGTCCTCGCCCGCGAACGCGCGCGCGCACGCCCGCGCGAGCCGCGTCGCTTCCGCGTCGGCGAGCGTGCCGCGGCGCGCGCGCCAGTGCTGGGTCGCGGCGCCGAGCAGCGCGGTGTCGGCGGCGGGATCGGTCGAGCGCGCGGTCGTCAGCGCCTCGCACGCGCTCGCGAACGTCCGGTCGACGGCCGGCTCGGCGCGCCCGGCGAGCGCGATCGCGGCTGCGGCGCGGATCGACGCGTCGGTCCCGCGCAGGCACGTGAACAGCGCGAGCGTCGCGACGGGCTCGGGGCGCGCGCCGAGCAGCTCGATCGCGTCGAGCCGCTGGGCGTGCCACGTGTCGGGGCGCTGCGCGAGCGACGCTTCGTCGCGCGTCGCGCAGGCGCGCGCGAGCACGTCGAGCATGCGCGCGTCGGACGGTCCTTCGCGCGGGCCGAGCAAGTCGCGCAGCGCATCGCGCGCCAGCGCGCGCGCCTCGCGCAGCGCGGCGAACCACGCGAGCTCGTCGGTGTGCGGCTGGCGACCGGCGCGCTCGGAGCGGTCGGCGAGCGCGTCGACTTCGCGGCCGGTCGCGGCGAGCGCGAGCAGCACGAACACGCCGTCGCGCACGTGCTCCGGCTCGGCGCGCAGCTCGTTGACGACGTCGCGCACGAGGATCGGCAGCTCGGTGCGCTCGCCGCTGCGCAGCCGGCCGTCGCTCAGTCGGTCGACCGATTCGAGCAGCCGCGCGGCGCTCTCGAAGCGCGGGCTCGTGCGCTGCGCCTGCGCGGCGCCGGCAGCGGCGGCGAGCAGCAGCGCCCAAAGGGCCGATCCGAGCGCCCGACC
>SCVU01000477.1 GCA_004296785.1 Planctomycetota bacterium | reverse complement strand
AGGATCATGGCGGTGCGGTGGGGATCGGACGTGCGGTGCGGATCTGGCGTGCGGCGTGGAGTCAGCCGTGCGGCGTGGACGCGAGCTCGGCGGGCGTGACGATGCGTTCGATGCGACCGTCGTCCATCAGCGCGACGCGGTCGGCGAAGCGGAAGATGCGCGCATCGTGCGTGACGACGATCAACGCGCGGTCGGTGGCGACGGCGATCTCGCGCAGGAGCTCCATCACCTTCGCGCCGGTCTGCGCATCGAGCGCGCTGGTCGGTTCGTCGCACACGACGAGGCGCGGGCGGTGTACGAGCGCGCGCGCGATCGCGACGCGCTGCGCCTGGCCGCCCGAGAGCTGCGCCGGCAGCGCGTGCGCGCGCGAGGCGAGGCCGACGCGCTCGAGCAGCTCGTGCGCGCGCGCGAGCGCCTCGCGGTGCGGCACGCGCTGCACGAGCAGCGGCACGGCGACGTTCTCCGCCGCCGTCAGCGCGGGCAGCAGGTTGAACGCCTGGAACACGAAGCCGACCGTGCGGCCGCGGTGGCGCGTGCGCTCGCTCGCGCTCATGCGCTGGAGGTCGTGGCCGAACACGCGGCAGTCGCCGCCGTCGGCGTCGAGGATGCCGGCGATCACCGAGATCAGCGTCGTCTTGCCGCAGCCGGACGGTCCGACGAGCATCAACAGCTCGCCCGCGCGCACGTCGAGATCGACGCCGCGCAGCGCCGCCACCGCGGCCTCGCCCTTGCCGTAGGTCTTCGCCAGCGCGCGACAGCGCACCGCGTCGTCCGCGATCGTCGAGCTCAGCGCTTCGCTCATCCCTTGAACACCACCGCCGGCTCGAGGCGCAGCACTTTCCACAGCGACAGGAGCGACGACACGAGGCAGATCACGATCACCGCGCCGCCGCTGATCGCGAGCAGCTGCCACGGCATGCGGAACGCGAGCTCCGAGTTGCGCGCGAGGTGGCCGATCAGCGCGGCGCCGCCGACGCCGATGCCCCAGCCGACCGAGCCCGCCAGCGCCGCCTGCGTCGCGATCATCCGCAGCAGTTGCCAGTTCGAAGCGCCCATCGCCTTCAGCGCGCCGAAGTAGCGCAGGTTGTCGAGCGTGAAGTTGAAGAACGTCTGCCCGGCGATGATCGTCCCGATCAGGAACCCGAGCAGCACCGCCGTGCCGAAGTTGATCGGGATGCCGGTGCTGCGCATGAAGTACCGGTACGTCATCCACGTGAACTCGTCGGTCGTGTAGGCGGCGAGGCCGGTGCCCTCGCGGATGTTCAGCGCGACCTCGGCCGGATCGACGCCCGGCCGCGCCTTCACGAGCACGAACGACATCAACTTGCGCTCGCGCGGAGCGAACAGCGTCGCGCGCGAGTACGTCGTGTAGACGACCGGCTGCGACTGGAACGTGCGCGAGACGTTGCACACGCCGACCACGGTCGCGCGGCGGTCGTTGAGCTCCATCGTCGCGCCGGGGCGCAGCGGCTCGCGCGTGCCGTCCGGCAACACGTTCGCCAGGCGCCCGTTCGCGCCGGTCGAGTCGACGATCACCGCCTCCGACTGCCGCAGGTCCTCGAGCCGACCCGCTTCCATGCGCAGCGGTCCGCCGATCAGCGTCGCGTCATCGATGCCGATCACCGACACCGACTGGAAGTTGCCGTTCGAGAGGCGCGCCTTCAGCAGGCCCTTGTACAGCGGCACCGCCCACTCGACGCCGTCGACGCCGCGCACGCGGTTGAGCTGCGTGTCCTGCAGCGGCTTG
>SCVU01000476.1 GCA_004296785.1 Planctomycetota bacterium | reverse complement strand
GCTCTTCCGATCTCCGGCGCGTCGCGGCCCGATCTCGAGCTCGCGCAGGTGCTCTACGACGAGTTGCCGACGCGCGTCGCCGCGTACACCTCGCTCGATCTGTTGATCCTGCCGCCGGTCGATCGGCTGCCGAGCACCGAGCAGCGCTCGGCGCTGCTCGCGTGGGTGCGCAGCGGCGGTCGGCTCGCGTTGCTCGGCGCACAGACGCTGCGCACGGCGCGCGCCGATCCGGAGCTGGCGGCGTGGCTCGAACCGCGGTTTCGCGTCCAAGGCGCCTCCGACGCCGCCGCGGTGCACGCGTGCGGCCTCGGCTGGATCGGGATCGCCGGCGCGGACGATCCGACCGAGCCCGCTGCGTCCGCGCTCATTCGGGATCTGTTGAACGACTTCCCGATCACCGTCGCGAGCGCGAGCCCCGGCTCGAGCGTCGCCAGCGTTGCGCCGCGCACCGAGCGCTGGGCGCCGGCGATCCCGGGCCTAGATCAAGTGCCGATGCGCGCGTTCATCGTCGTGCTGTTCGTGTTCTGGCTGCTGATCGGTCCGATCAACTTCTATCTCGTCGCGTCGCGCTGGAGGAAGCCGGCGCTGTTGCTCGTGACGATCCCGGTGCTCGCGCTCGCGTTCTCGCTGTTGTTGTTCGGCTACGGCATCGCCGACCAGGGGCTGACGACGCGGCAGGCGGTGAAGAGTTTGAGCCTGCTCGATCAGCGCGACCACCGCGCGAACAGCGTCGACATGCGGCAGCTGTTCATCGGCTTCAGCGCGGGCGACGGACTGCGGCCGGGCCCGAACACCGTCGTGTACCCGGCGGTGCGCGCGACGGACCTCGACAACGAGAACTACATCGTGCACGCCGGCGCGGAAGGCGCGCTGACCGGCGCGTTCTGCCCGGAGCGCACGCCGCAGCTGTTGCAGGTGCAGAGCGAGCGCAGCTCGCGGCTGCGCTGCGATCTCATCGAGAGCGCCGGCGGCGCGCGCTTCCGCAACGGGCTCGACGCGCCGATCCGCGACCTCGTCGTGCGCGGCTTCGACGACCGCACCTGGCGTGCGAATGCAGAGATCGACGTCGGCGCCGAAGCCGCGCTCGAGCTGCTCGACGACCCGGACGCGGCGCGCGCGGACTTCGCGAGCCGCCACGACCTCGGCGACCTGCCGCTGCTGCGCGGCAGCTACCTCGCGACGATCGAGTCGAATTCGCTGCTCGACGACTGCGCGCTCGGCGCGGAGGAGGTCGAGGGCCTGCACGCTCTGATCGGAATCCTCGAGGCGGCCGGCGGCGCGGAAGGAGAGTCGCGATGAGCACCGTGCTCGAAGTCGCGGGGATCACGCGCACGTTCGGCGCGTACACGGCGGTCGACGACGTCAGCTTCAAGGTCGGCCGCGGCGAGGTCTGCGGCTTCATCGGCCCCAACGGCGCCGGCAAGACGACGACGATGCGCATCTGCGCGACGCTCGACCTGCCCGATCGCGGCGACGTGCGCGTCGACGGCATGTCGGTGATCGAGCACCCGCGCGAGGTGCGCCGCCGCGTCGGCTTCATGCCCGACGCGTTCGGCGCGTACCCGAACACGAGCGTGTGGGAGTTCCTCGACTTCTTCGCGCGCGCGTACGAGCTCAAGGGCGAAGCGCGCACGCGGCGCGTCGCCGAGGTCGTCGAGTTCACCGGCCTCGGGCCGCTGCTCGACAAGGAAGTCCGCGCGCTGTCGAAGGGCATGCGCCAGCGGCTGTGCCTGGGCAAGACGCTGCTGCACGACCCGTCGGTGCTGATCCTCGACGAGCCCGCGGCCGGCCTCGATCCGCGCGCGCGCATCGAGCTGCGCGAGCTGCTCAAGGTGCTCGGCTCGATGGGCAAGTGCGTGCTCGTGTCGTCGCACATCCTCTCGGAGCTCGCCGAGATGTGCACCGCGATCGTCGTGATCGAGCGCGGCCGCCTGCGCGCGGCCGGCGACGTCAGCGAGATCGCACGGGACTTCGCGCGCGGCGAGAGCGCGACCGAGGTCATCGAGGTCGAAGTCCGCGCGCTCGGTCCGAGCGAGACGCTGCTGAAGGCCGTGCACGAACTGCCGAACGTCGCGTCCGCGCGCCAGGAGGGCGAGCTGGTCGTGTTCGCGTTCCAGGGCAGCGTCGACGGATTGCCGGGCGTGCTCGAGGAGCTGATGCGCCGCGGCATCCGCGTCGTCTCGTTCGCGCCGCGCCAGGCGCGCCTCGAAGATCTGTTCCTGCGCATCACGGCGGGCGAGGTGCAATGAGGGCGCCGACGCTGCCGTTCGTCGCGTTCCGCGACCGCGCGAATCCGGTGCTCGTGCGCGAGCTGCGCCAGTCGTTCCGCGGCAAGCAGTTCCGCATCGTGTTCGCGCTCGCGTCGACGTTCGGTCTCGTCGCGTCGGTCGTCGCGATGCTCGCCGAATCCGATCCCGCCGGCGTCGGACGCGGGCTGTTCGCCGCGCTCGGCATCGCGCTGTCGATCGCATGTCTCGTGCTCGTGCCGGTCGGCGCGTTCCAGTCGCTGTCGAGCGAGTGGGAGGAGGGCACGTGGGACCTGCTCGAGATGACGTCGCTGCGGCCGTGGCAGATCGTGCTCGGCAAGCTGCTCTCGGCGGGTCTGCAGTGCCTGCTCTACTTCGCCGGCGTCGCGCCGTTCCTCGTGTTCTGCTTCGTGCTCCGCGGCGTCGGACTGATCCCGATCCTGTACCTGATGGGGCATCTGCTCGCGACCGCGCTCGCGGCGACCGCCGTCGCGATCGCGCTGTCGAGCCTGACGCGACAGCGCGTGCTGCGCGGCGTGCTGCTCGGCCTGCTGGTGATCCTGCTCGTGCCGATGAGCACCGGCGTCGGCGGGCTGATGCTCAATCTGATGGTGTTCAGCGGTCGCGGCGCGCTCGTCGGCGCGCCTTCGATGTGGTACGTGATCGCGTCGTGGGTGACGACGCTCGGCGTGTTCACCGCGATCGCCTACTGCGTCGCGTGCGCGCGGCTCTCGCACCCGGAGGAGAACCGCTCGACGCCGCTGCGCATCGTCGCGAGCGCGGCGCTCCTGCTGCTGATCGGATCGCAACTGGTCGGCACGACGATGAGCACGGGCGGCGGCACCGAAGTCGGCATCGGGATCTGCGTCTGGGCGGTCATCGCCGGCTGCTTCGGCGCGCTGTTCGCCAGCGAGCGCGAGGCATTCGGCCGACGCACGCGCCTGCAGGTGCCGGCGAAGTCGCTGCGCGCGCGCCTGGCGGCGGCGTGGCTCCCGGGCGGCGGCCGGGGCGTGCTGTGGCTGTTCGCGCACCTCGCGCTGATCGTCGCGGTCGCGCCGCTCGTGCTCGCGGTGTCGAGCTCCGACTCGATCGCCGCCGCGTACGGGATGTTGCTCGCGGCGTGGATCCCGGGGATCGCCAGCGCCGGCGTCGTCGATTCGATCTGGGGCGGCGGCGTCAACGTGCCGACCTCGAGCGGCGCCGAGTGGCCGGTCGCGATCGCGATCGTCGCCTGCTATCTCGTGTTCTACGTCGGCGTCGCGACGAGCGCGCTCGCGTGGATCCGCTCGAACAGCGCGCCGCTGCGCGTCGCCCGCGCGCTCGCGCCGTTCGTGCTCTTCGTCGTGACCGCGCTCGTGCCGGGGATCTTCGGCGTGATGTTGAGCGACGCGGACTTGATGAGCCTGTCGCACCCATTCAATCCGATTGCCGTCGTGGCCGGCGTCATGACGGACCGCGACGTGTCGGACTGGCGCTGGTACCCGCCGGTGCTCGCGCTCGTCGGGCTGGCGCTCGCGCTGCCGCGCTGTCGGCGCGCGTTCGCGGAGGTCGCGCAGGCCTCGATCGCGCGGCGCGAGCGCGACCGCATCCAGCGGCCGATGACGGCCGGC
>SCVU01000058.1 GCA_004296785.1 Planctomycetota bacterium | reverse complement strand
CAGGGCGATCGCAACACGATCGGCGGCACGGCGGCCGGACAGGGCAATCGGCTGAGCTCGCTGTCGGACGGCCTGCGCATCCACGGCTTCGGCGTGAACAGCGCCGACGAGAACGTCGCGATCGGCAACGAGCTCACGGGCGAGTTCAACGGCGTGCAGATCCTCGGCAGCGCGACGGGCAATCGCATCGGCGGCTTCGCGCCGGGCGAGGCGAATTGGATCTACGGCGCGGGCTATCTGCAGGAGGACGGCACGCCCGACGGCGCGATGGTGCGCATCGAGAGCGACGGGAACTTCGTCTACGGCAACTTGATCGGCACCGACGCGGCCGGCACGGGCGTGATGGACAATCCCGGCGACGTCGGCGTCGAGCTCTACGGCGATGACAACGTCGTGCGCGGCAACGTGATCGGCGGGATCACGGGGTTGGTCGGCTTCCTCTCGGTGCAGGCCGGCGTGGCGCTGCGCGAAGGCGCGCAGGGCAACGCGATCCAGGGCAATTGGATCGGCGTCGACAAGAGCGGCTCGATCCCGCTCTCCAACGGCATCGGCATCCGCATCTCGGCCTTCGACTCGAGCCTGCCCGATCCGACCGACAATCGGATCGGCGGCCTCGCGGCGGGGGAGGCGAACGTGATCGCGTTCAACGAGACGGGCGGCGTGAGCATGCTGCTCACGACGTCGGGCAATCGCGTGTCGGGCAATTCGATCCGCGACAATCATGCGCAAGGCGGGCTCGGCATCGATCTCGGCGCCGACGGGCCGACCGCGAATGACGCGGGCGACGCGGACAGCGGGCCGAATCAGCTGATGAACACGCCGCACCTCGCGACCGCCGTCGCCGGCGCACAGGGAATCGTCGTCACCGGACACCTCGACACGCCGAGCGCCGCTGGCGCGACGCTCGAATTCTTCTCGAATCCGGCGGCGTCGCCGGGCGCGGTCGTCGAAGCGGCGACGCTGCTCGGCTCGGCGAGCCCGAAGAACGACGGGAGCTTCCAGCTGTTGCTGCCGGGCAATGCGCTCGGCCTCGCACTGACCGCGACCGCCACCGACGCGCTCGGCAACACGTCGGAGATCGGCGCGCCGATCGACGTCGTCGCGACGCCGTGGGGCGATCTCGGGCTCGGTCTCGCGGGCACCAACGGCATTCCCGTGCTCGCCGGCGGCGGACCGCTGCTCGCGGGTGCGGAAGTCGCGCTCGTGGTCGCGAATGCGCGCGCGCAGGCACCGGGGTTCTGGGTCGTCGGCACGCCCGCGGTGAACGTGCCGATCCTCGGCGGCACGCTCGTGCCGACGCCGCAGGCCGTGCTGCCGCTCGCGACGAATGCGAGCGGCAATGCGTCGTTCGCGGTCGTGCTGTCCGGCGCGATTCCGTCCGGGGCGGTCGTGTACGCGCAGGCCTGGGTGCTCGACCCGCTCGCCGCGCAAGGCGTCGCGGCGTCGAATGGCATCGCGGGCACGGCGCCGTGACCGCGCGGCGGTGCGCGCGAACGTGCCGAGAGCCAGCGCGAGTCCGGTCGTCGCTCGGCTCGGCGTCGCTGCGGTCGCCTGCGCTGCAGCCGCAGTCACCTGGTGGTTCGCGCACGCGCTCGGCGTGCGCAGCGCGCTGTTCGCGTTCGAGCTGCACTTCGTGCTGATGGCGGCCGCGAGCCTGGTGGACAAGCTGCTGGCGCCGCAACTGGATGCGCGGCGCTTCGAGGTCTCCCCGCGCGAAGTGCGCATCTACCATCGCCTGGGCGTGCGGCAGTTCATGCGCTTGCTCCAGGGGATCGGATGGACGCGTGCGCTGCGTGATCGCCGCGTGTTCGACGGCACGCGCGCGACGCTGTCTTCGTACGCGCGCGAAACTCGACACGGCGAGAACGCCCACGCCTGGATCTTCCTGATCGTGCTCGTGCCGATCGGCTGGGCGGTCGCGCGAGGCTGGTGGGACGCCGTGCTGTGGCTCGGCTCGATGAACGTCGTCTTCCACGTGTACCCGATCATGCTGCAGCGCGCGCAGCGCGTGCGACTCGAGCGACTGCTCGCGCGCGCGGTGGCGAGCGGCTCCCGCGTTACGATGGCGACCACACGGAGGCTCGACCGATGAAGCATGGCTGGCTCGCGTACGTCGCACTCGGCATCTCCACGATCGCTTGCGCGCTCGCAGGCCTGAGCCTGGCGACGAAGGCGAGCGCGCCTGCGTCGGTGTCCGCCGCGGATCCCCACGCGGCGCAGCTGCTCGCGCTGGCGAACGAGGTCGCAGCGCTCCGCGGCGAGCTCCAACGCATCGCGGCCACTGAAGGGAACGCGCCGCTCGAGCCCGCGCCGCAGCGGACTGCGACGGAGCCGACGGCATCGCCCGAACTCCTCGCGCGTCTGGCGAGCCTGGAGGCCTCGATGGCGGCGCTCGCGCGCGCGCAGGAGCCGCAGCCCGTGGCGGTTCGACCGGCCAGCGTGCAGCCCGAACCGAGCGAGGCTCGGCTGACCGCGCTGGACTTCGGCAGGAGCGAGGCGGAGCGGCTCGCCGCGCTCGGGAAGCTGCGCGACATGACGATCGACGGTCGGGACGCGCGCTCGCGCGAAGTCGTGCTGGCGATGCTCGATCTGGCCGAGCGGTCGCCGAACGAGAAGACGCGCGACGACGTGTACCGCCAGCTCCACGGCGTCAAGGACGACGCGCTGCGCGACGCGATGCTGCGGTCGCTGGCCGGCGATCCGAGCGCCAAGGTGCGCCGCCGAGCGGCGGAGGACATCGACACGTTCCTCCCCGATCCGATGGTCGAGGCCGCGCTGCGCCGCGCCGCGGAGACGGATGCCGACGCGAACGTGCGCGCGATGGCGCTCAGCACGCTTTCCGGCGGGCGTTAGCACCCGAGTTCTGCGTAGCACTCGCCGCGCGGCACGTTCCGCCGCGGCACATTCCAAGACGAGCACGCGGATCCGGTGCGATCGCGAGCTACAAGCGCGGGTTCGCACGGCCGTGCCCCCCCGAGGATTCGCTCGAAGCCATGACACCCTCCCGCACCACGCGTCTACTTCCGCTCGTCGCTCTGTGTGCCGCTTTCGCCGCGACCTCGTGCGAGAAAGGCAGCGGCGTGAAAGCCGGCGAGAAGGTCGATGCGGCCGCTGAGCAGGTCGGAGAGACCGCCGAGGAAGCGTGGGACGCGACGAAGGAAGCCGCCGATGCGGCGGCGAAGAAGGCCGAGGAAGCCGCAGAGGCGGCCAAGGACGCCGTCACGCCCGACGATCCGCCGAAGCACGAGTGAGTCGCACATGCGCGCGGCGCGCGAGCTCGCGCCGCCGTCGATCACGCGTTCACGGCACCGGCTGCGCGCGCGCATCCCCGTCGGCGACGAAGCGTCGCCCGATCCAACCAGGCATTCACTCATGAGCTTCATCACGACCGAAGGCGCCACGCAGCTCTACTACAAGGACTGGGGCGAAGGTCGCCCGGTCGTGTTCTCGCACGGCTGGCCGCTGACGGCCGACGCGTTCGAGGACCAGATGGTGTTCCTCGGCAGGAACGGGTTCCGTGTGATCGCGCACGATCGGCGCGGCCACGGCCGTTCGAGCCAGCCGTGGAGCGGGAACGACATGGACAGCTACGCGGACGACCTCGCCCGGCTCATCGACGCGCTCGAGCTCGAGGACGTCACGCTCGTCGGGCACTCCACCGGCGGCGGTGAAGTCGTGCGCTACGTCGGCCGACACGGCACGTCGCGCGTCGCGCGGGTCGTGCTGATCGGTTCCGTGACTCCCGGGCTGCTGAGATCGCAGACGAATCCCGATGGAGCGCCGATCGAGACCTTCGACGCGATTCGCGCCGGCGTCACCGCGGATCGCTCGCAGTTCTTCAAGGACCTCTCGCTGCCGTTCTTCGGGTTCAACCGGGATGGCGCGAAGGTGTCGGAAGGAGCCAGGGACAACTTCTGGCGTCAAGGCATGCAGGGTTCGCTGAAGAGCGAGCTCGACTGCATCCAGGCATTCTCGGAGAGCGACTTCACGCGCGATCTCGAGGCGCTCGACGTGCCGACGTTGATCCTGCACGGCGACGACGACCAGATCGTTCCGATCGCGACGACGGCGCGGCGCACCGCGGCGCTCGTCAAGACCGCCACGTTGAAGGTCTATCCCGGCGGATCCCACGGGATCTGCACGACGGAGAAGGACAAGGTCAACGCGGATCTGCTGGCGTTCCTCGAGAGCTGACGCGCGCGTGTCGCGCGGCGCGGACTCGCCGCTATCATCCGGGCGCGCGTCCCATGAGAGATCCGCAGTCCGATCGCACGGCTCCCGCGCAGCGCCGCATCCTCGAACAGGACGCGATCCTGCGGCTGCTCGTCCGCGCGACGGCGCGCGACACCGGCGCGGACTTCTTCCGCGCGCTCGTGCACAACCTCGCCGAGGTGCTCGGCACGTTCGGCGCGTGGATCACCGAGTACGACCCGGCGACGCGGCGGCTGCGCGCGCTCGCCTTCCACATGAACGGCGAGTTCATCGAGTGGGAGGCTGCGATCGACGGCACGCCGTGCGCCGTCGTGATCGACGGCGCGCGCCTCGTGCACCTCCCCGATCGCCTGCTCGAGCTGTATCCGAACGATCCGGACCTGCGCAAGGCGAACGCCGTCAGCTACATGGGCGTGCCGCTGCAGGATCCGAGCGGCACGGTCGTCGGTCACTTCGCGATCCTCGACACGCGGCCGATGCCCGAGGACCCGCGCATCGTCGCCGTGCTGCAGTTGTTCGCCGAGCGCGCGGCGGCCGAGCTGCTGCGCCTGCGCGCCGAACGCGAGGTGCGCGAGCGCGAGGAGCGCCTCGCGGGCCTGGTCGGCGGTGCGATGGACGCGATCGTCGAGCTCGACGACGAACTGCGACTGACGCTCGCCAATCCGGCGGCCGAGCGCACCTTCGATCGCCCGGCCGCGCGGTTGATCGGCTCGTCGTTGCGCGAGCTGCTGGTGCCCGAGTCCGCCGAGCGCGTGATCGCGCTCGCGCGAGACCTCGCG
>SCVU01000475.1 GCA_004296785.1 Planctomycetota bacterium | reverse complement strand
GCGGACTCGCGCACGTCGATCGGGGCGCGCGCGCGCAGTCCGCCCGCGGCCGGCGAGCGGCCGCCGATCGCGCAGCGCGCCGCGCCCAGTCGCTCGAACGACGTCGCGGCCTGCTCGGCGAACGCGAGCGCGGCCTGCACGTCGAGCGCCGTCGACAGCCCGTCGATCTCGCTGCGGCCGTGCGCGAGGCTCGCGAGCACGAGCAGCCGCTGCGCGATCGACTTGCTCGTCGGGACGGCCACCGCGCCCGCGACGCGCGCGTCGGCGCCGAATCCGAGCGCGATCGTGCTCAAGCGCGCGATTGTAGTTTTTCGCCCGCGCCTGCCATACTGCTGCCGCCATGCTCGATGCGACCGTGTACCCAGGCCGCGAGCCGCGCCTCGGCCCGCTGCAGCTCGTCTCCAGCGGCAAGGTGCGCGACCAGTACCGGCTCGACGACCAGCACGTCGTGTTCGTGACCAGCGACCGCGTCAGCGCGTTCGACGTGATCATGGCCGAGGGCATCCCGCACAAGGGACGCGTGCTGACCTCGATCGCCGCGTGGTGGTTCGAGCAGACGCGCGACGTGATCGAGAACCACCTCGTCAGCACCGCGGTCGAGGACCTGCCGAAGCTCGACGCGAAGCTGCGCGAGCGCTTGCGCGGCCGCGTGATGATCGTGCGGCGCGCCGTGCCGACGAGCGTCGAATGGGTCGTGCGCGGCTACCTCGCGGGCTCGGGTTGGAAGGAATACAAGCGCACCGGGCGGCTGTGGGACCACGCGCTGCCGGCCGGCCTGCAGGAGAGCTCGCAGCTCGCGCGCCCGCTGCTGACGCCGACGACGAAGGAACAGCACCACGACCTGCCGCTGTCGCTCGAGCAGACGCGCGAGCGCGTCGGCGCCGCGGTGTTCGACCGCGCGCACGCGGCGGCACTCGAGCTGTTCCGCCGCGGCGGCGAGCTGCTGGAAGCGCGCGGCATCCTGCTCGCCGACACGAAGTTCGAGTTCGGCATCTGCGACGGCGCGCTGCTGTTGATCGACGAGGCGCTGACGCCCGACAGCTCGCGCTTCTGGCCGCGCGAGGGCTGGCGACCGGGCCGCGCGCAGCCGTCCTACGACAAGCAGGTGCTGCGCGACTGGCTCGAGGCGACCGGCTGGAACAAGGAACCGCCGCCGCCGGCGCTCTCGCCCGAGATCATCGCGGAGGTCGGCGCGCGCTACCTCGCGATCTGCGAGCGCATCACGGGCACGCGCCCCGACGTCGCGACCGCCGCCGCGCGATGAACGCAGCGTTTCGCTTCCCGCGCACCGTCGAGTGGCGCGGCGATCGGCCGGGTCACGTGCGGCTGCTCGACCAGACGCGGCTGCCGCTCGAGGAGACGTACCTCGAGATCCGCGAGCTCGACGCGCTGCACGACGCGATCCTGCGCCTCGCGGTGCGCGGCGCGCCCGCGATCGGCATCGCGGCCGGCTACGGTGTCGCGCTGGGTCTGCAGGGCGGAGCAGCGCTCGCGCCCGCGGCGTTCTGTGTGCGCGCGCGCGAAGTCGCCGCGCACCTGGAGAGCGCGCGCCCGACGGCGGTCAACCTGGCCTGGGCCGCGCGGCGCGTCGTCGCGCGCATCGAGCGCGAGCACGCGCGCGGCGCCGCGAGCGCCGCGCTGCTCGCGGCGGCGCTCGACGAGGCGCACGCGATCGCGCGCGAGGACGAGGCGATGTGCGAGCAGATGGGCGCGCACGGCCTGCGCCTCGTGCCGGACAGCGGCCGCGTGCTCACGCACTGCAACGCCGGCGCGCTCGCGACCGGCGGCATCGGCACCGCGCTCGCGCCGCTGTACTGCGCGGCGCGCGCCGGCCGCCGCGTCGCCGTGTACGCCGACGAGACGCGGCCGCTGCTGCAGGGCGCGCGGCTCACCGCGTGGGAGCTGATGCACGCCGGCATCGAGGTCACGCTGATCACCGACAACATGGCCGCGCGCGTGATGGCCGAGCGGCGCGTCGACGCGGTCTTCGTCGGCTCCGACCGCATCGCGGCCAACGGCGACGTGTGCAACAAGATCGGCACGTACGGCGTGGCCGTGCTCGCGCGCCACCACGGGATCCCGTTCTACGCGGTCGCGCCGAGTTCGACCTTCGACCTGTCGATCGCGCACGGCGGGCTGATCCCGATCGAGCAGCGCGGCTCCGACGAGATCTGCGAGGGCTTCGGTCGGCGCACGGCTCCGCCGCGCGTGGCCGTCTACAACCCGGCCTTCGACGTGACGCCGGCGGCGCTGGTCAGCGCGATCGTCACCGAGCGCGGCGTGATCGAGCCGGTCGACGAGAAAAACGTTCGCGCGGTGCTGGCGCGGCCGGCGCGCTGATCCGGGCGCGGCGCTTCGGGCTCCAGCGCGGCGTTTTCGGCGACCGAAAGGCTCGGGTCCCCGCGATGCACACCGCCCCCACTCCGCGCCCGGAACCCGACGACGAACCGGCGGCCGATGCGAGCGGCGTCGTGCGCCCGGACGAGATGAGCGGCGAGCTGTGCAAGTTCCTCGCGGCGATCGACGCGTACCGGCGCGCGAGCGGACAGTCGCAGCTCGCGGCGCCCGACGTGCGCAAGGTGCTGCACGCGCTCGGCTATCGGCGCGAAGGCGAGAAGGTCGACGCGCGCACGTTCGAGCGCGACTACGAGGCCGCGCTGGCGGGATACAAGCAGCGCACGAAGCGGCTGTTCCCGAACTGGAGCGAGATCCACGGCCTGCTGCGCGAGGCGGGCTGGCGACGCGAGGCCGCGTAGCGCGGCGCGCCCCTCGCGGGCGCGGGGTACGATGGGCGGGCCGACCGCCGCCGCACCCCCCATGCGCACGAACCTCCTGCTCCCCGTCGTCGGCATCGCCGCCGCCGGCGCCCTGCTCGTCCCGCCGCCGTCGCGTGCGTTCTCGCTGCTCGGCGGCGCGCTCGCGCTCGACCACCGCGACATCCGGATCTTCGACAACTTCACGGATCCGCAGGCGAACTCGAACCAGACGCCGGACCCGAACTTCCCCGGCTCGGTCGGCGCACAGCTCGCCGCGTGGAAGGGCGCGGTCGAGTGGGGCTCGATGCTGCACGGCAGCGGCAACGGCGACCCGACGCAGCCGTTCGACCTCGGCTCGGGCGGCGCGAACTTCGACTACGCGTGGCAGCGCCTCGCGCCCGGCGTCGGTTCGATCGACGACAAGGTGAACTCGGAGCTCAGCGGCGGCTCGGGCGGCATCCTCGCGTTCACCGAGACGCCGATCAGCGACGGCTGGCGCATCCGCTACTACTCGACGTGGACGTGGGAGGACGGTCCGGAGGCCGACCACCCGTTCGTCGACCTGCAGGGCGTCGCGTGCCACGAGCTCGGCCACGCGCTCGGCCTCGGTCACTCGAGCGCGGCCGGCGCGACGATGGAGCCGTTCATCTCGGGCAACGGCTCGTCGGGACGCTCGATCGAGGCCGACGACAGCGCGGGCCTGCAGTCGATCTACGGCGCGAAGTCGGTGTCGAAGCCGCGCGTCGGCGGCTACGCGATCGCGGCCGGCGTCGTCACGATCAGCGGCGCCAACTTCTCGCCGAGCAACAACGAGCTGTGGTTCACGCGCAACGTCGCGCAGTCCGCGGGCACGCCGGTCAAGGTCGGCGGGCTCACGTCTTCCGCGGGCGGCACGCTGATCAGCGCCGCGCTGCCCGCCGCCGCCGGACCGGGCGACGTGCTCGTGCGCAACAACGGCAGCGGGCACGCGAACCTCTCGAACGCGTTCCCGTTCGACCCGAACGGCACGGTGCCGCCGCCGCCGGCGCCGCCGCAGATCGCGTCGATCGCGCCGCCGGCGCTGCAGTCGTTCACGGGCGGGCAGTTGTCGCTGACGGGCAGCGGCTTCGCGCTGGCGAAGAAGGTGCAGGTCGGCGCGCAGTTCGCGCAGTCGTTCACGGTCGTCTCCGACGCGCTGATCGTGTTCGGTCCGCCGGGGCCGACGGCGCTCGGGCCGATCGACGTGCGCGTGTGGAACGCGAACGAGCCGGGGAATGCGGTGCCGTTCGCGTGGGCCGACAACGCGCCGCCGAAGCTGTTGCCGGGCGCGTTCGCGATCTCGGGCCAGCCGTTTACGTGGAGCGCGGGCGGCGGAGCCGGGCACGTCGCGGTGCTCGCGCTGTCGGCGAGCCCGCAGACGTTCGTGTTCGAGGGCTGGCCGGTGCTGCTGTCGCCGACGATCGTCGCGACGAAGGCGCTCGACGCGCTCGGGCTCGGCTCGGTGTCGATCAACGTGCCGCCCGGCAGCGCGGGCGTCACGGTGCACGCGCAGATCGGAACGCTCGACTTCACGCAGGGCGTGTTCGCCGGCACGAGCGCGGTCGTCGCGTCGACGGTGTTCTTCTAGCGGGTCCGCGCGCGCTCGCGCGGCGCTCGCTACAAGAACGTCACGCCGCGAAACCGCGCCGGCGCCGCGCCGTGGCTCATCTCGGCGACCTGCATCGGGTTGCCCTTCCCGCAGTTCGGCACGCCCCACACGTCGAAGTGCGCGGCGTTGCAGATCGCGTCGCACGACGCCCAGAACTCCGGCGTCCTGCCCTGGTACGTCGGCCGCCGCAGCATGCGGCCCTTCACGCCGTTCTTGATCTCCCAGCCGATCTCCGTCGTGAACTGGAAGTTCAGGCGCCGCTGGTCGATCGACCACATCTTCACCGTGTCGCACAGCACGCCGTCCTGCGTGTCCGCGACGAGCGCGTCGAGCTCCCACGTCCCCGGCAGCAGCGACAGGTTCGTGATCCGCACGATCGGGAAGTTCGCGAAGCCCTCGGCGCGCGACGCGCCGCGCGAGCGCGGCTCGCCGATCCGCGCGGCCCACTCGCGGCTGGTCAGGTATCCCTTCAGCACGCCGGCGTCGACGATCCGCCACTTGCCCGACGCGACGCCGTCGTCGTCCCAGCCGCGCGTGTCGAGCCCGCCCGCGAGCGTCGAGTCCGCCTCGAGGTTGACGATCTCGCTGCCGTAGCGGAACGAACCGAGCTTGTCCGCCGTCGCGAACGAGCTGCCGGCCAGGTCGAGCTCGTGGCCGAACACGCGGTCGAGCTCGGACGGATGCCCGACCGACTCGTGGATCTGCAGCGCGAGCTGGCTGCCCATCAGGATCAGGTCGCGCGGTCCGCTCGGGCACAGCGGCGCCGAGCACAGCTCGACCGCTTCGTCGCGCACGCGCGGCCCCTGCGCGGCGAGATCCCACGCGAGCACGTGCTCGTAGCCGCCCGACTTGTAGTTGCCGCCGAACGACGCGGGGTACGAGCGCCGCTCGACCGTGCCGTTCGCCGCGGCGGTGCTCGTGAGCCCGGCGCCGACGCGCACGAGCTTCTGGTGCTGCTCGGCGCCGTCCGAGCACGCGTACCACTGTTCCTCGGCGCGCGCGGAGAACGAGGCCTCGCGCACGACGGTCTCGCTGCGGCCCTGCAGCGCCGCATCGCACGCGCGCAACAGCTCGAGCTTCTCGGCGAGCGGCACCGCGAACGGATCGCGCTCGACCGGCGTGCTCCACGAACCCGTGTGCGGCGGCTCCGGCGCGAGCTCGACCTTCTTCGTGCGCGCCGAGGCCAGCGCCTTCGCGACGCCCGGCGCGCGCCGGCCGAGCGCGCGCGCGTTCTGCTCGGCCGAGCCCTTGTCGGCCCACAGCGGCCCGGCCTGGAAACCCCAGCAGCCGTCGACGAGCACGCGCACGCCGCAGCCGAACTCCTCGGGCGCGTCGGCGCCGTCGAGCGCGCCGTTGCGCAGCACGAGGTCCTGGCGCACGAGCCGCACGAGGCGCGCGTCGGCGTACTGCGCGCCGTTGCGCAGCGCTTCCGAGACGGCCAGCTTCGCGAATTCGATCATCTGCAGCGGCTCCTGATCAGAACTCCGCGGTCGAGGTGAAGCGCAGACCGGACAGGCGCAGCGCCGGCACGACGCACTCGCCGTCGAACAGCGCGCCGCACACCGCCTGCTCCTTCGATGCGCCGGTCAGCGTGCCGAGCGCGCGCACCAGGCTGTCGGTGAAGCGCAGGTTGCGCACCGCGCGGCCGACCACGCCGTTCTCGATGCGGAACGTGCCGTTGCGCGTCATGCCGGTCAGCACGAGCTCGCGCGGATCGATCAGGTTGACGTAGTGCAACTGCGTGACGAGCAGGCCGCGCTCGACGCCCGCGACGAGCTCGTCGACCGAGCTCGCACCCGGCAGCACGACAAGGTTCTGCGGCATCGGCCCGTGCGCGGAGGGCTGCGGCAGCGCGTGGCCGGTCGTCTCGCCGCCCTGCTTCGCCGCGTAGTTGCGATCGGTGACGACGCGCCGCGGCACGCCGTTCTCGACGAGCACGACCGGCGTGCGCGGCGAACCCTCGCCGTCGAACGGCAGCGAGACCCACGCGGGGTGCTTGAAGTCGTCGTGGATCGACAGCGCGGCGGGGAACACGGGCTCGCCGATGCGGCCGCACAGGAACGACGACTGCTCGTCGACCTCGCGCGCGCCGAAGCCCTCGTACGCCATGAACAACACGAGCGAGGCGACCGCGGCGGGCTCGAGCACGACCGCGTACTCGCCCGGATCGATCGGCTCCGGATCCTGCGCGCGCACCGCCTTGTCGACCGCGCGCTGCACGATCGCCTCGGCCTTGAGCGCGCCGACCGTGCGCGCGACGCCCTCGGCCCAGCCCTCGCCGCTCTTGCCGGTCGCGGTCAGCGAGAACGCCGCGCGCGTCTGGTAGCCGTGCACCTCGCGGCCGCACGAATTCGACACGACGCGCGAGATCGCGGTCGTCTGCGCGAGCCCCGCCGGGAACAGCGCGTGCTTGCCGCACGCGTCGAGCGCGAGCTTGATCCAGCGCGCCTTGGCCTCGAACGTGTGGTCGATCGTCGCGCGATCGCGCAGCGAGATCGGCACGAGCACCGCGCCGCCGAGCGGGATCAGCGCGGGATTCGGCGGCGAGACCAGCGCGAGCTCCTGCGCGCGCTCGAGCGCGGCCTTCCACGCCGCCGGCTCGAGCGAGCCGCACGCGGCCGCGGCTTCCTGGTACCCGTGCGGCGACTTGTTGCGCACGCGGATGCGGACCTCGGTGCGCTCGCGGTCCGCGCACTGCGTCGGCCCGCAGTCGGCGTAGCGGACGTAGCGGTCGAGCGACGAGTCGATCACGACCTCGGTCTCGGTGGCCTTGCTCTTGGCGATGATTCCGCGCGCGGCGGAGAGCGAGTCCGTGCGTTCGAGCAGCGGCATGGAGCGCAACAGTGTGCGCTTCGCGCGCGCGGCGTGACAAGTCGGCGCGCCCGCCGGCACGCCCGGCGCCGCGCGCTACTTCCCGGTCGGGAACGCGCGGATCGGCGGCCGCGCGAGCGACTCGACCGCGTCGCTGCCCTCGGTGATCCGCACGTTCGAGTCGAGCGCGATGCCGCGGTACGTGCGCCGCTCGCCCGAGGCCGGCCACCACACCTCGAGCGACTCGATCGCCGTCGCATCGGCCAGGCCGAGCTCCTGGCGGCGCGGCGATCCGCCGAAGCTGCTGACGCAGCCGACCGCGCGGTGCAGCGTGCGCGGGCCCGCCGGCGTCGCGATGCGCACGGCCAGGCGCGCGCCGACGGCCATCCGGTTCGAGCGCACGCCGACGAGCTCGACCTTCAGGAAGCGCTGGCCGTGCCCGGGGTTGACGAACAGCGCGTTGCGGAACGGGTCGTCGGGGAAGAACCCGCCGAGCTGGTGATAGACGTCCTGATCGCCGTCGTCGTCGATGTCGACGAAGCTGATCCCGTGGCCCTTCTGCAGGTGCCCGAGCCCCGCCGACTGCGTGATGTCCTGGAAGCGCAGGCCGCCGTCGTTGCGCAGCGCGACGTTCGGCGTCAGCGCCTCGAACGACGGGTTTCCGGTGCCGAGGTAGATGTCGAGCCAGCCGTCGTTGTCGAAGTCGCCGAAGTTCGCGCCCATCGGCAGCCACGCGCGATCGAGGCCCAGCGAGCGCGCGACGTCGGTGAACGCGCCCTGGCCGTCGTTGCGGTAGAGGCGCGGCCCGAGCGCCGGATCCGACGGCCGGCCGTAGCCGAGCGCGACGTCCGCGACGCTCGCATCGAAGTCGCCGACCCACAGGTCGAGATCCGCGTCGTTGTCGTAGTCGAAGAACCAGCACGCGAAGCTGCGCATGTTCGGCCCCGTCGTGTGGAGCTCGGGCGCCACGTCGGTGAACCGCAGCTCGCCGCCATCGCGGTCCGTGTCGTTGCGATACAGGCGGTTCTTGCCGACGTTCGACACGTACAGGTCCATGTCGCCGTCGCCGTCGTAGTCCCCCGCCGCGACGGCCTTCGCGTAGCGGTCGTTCGCGACGCCGGCGCGCGCCGTCACGTCCTCGAACGTGCCGTCCCTGTTGTTGCGGAACAGCTGCGACGGATAGCTCGTGTGGTCGTCCTTGAACTCCTTGCGCGACTCGTGGCCGACGTACAGATCGAGCCAGCCGTCGTTGTCGAAATCGGCCCACACGCCGGTCTGCGTCGGCGCGAGCGCGTGCTCGTTGACGAGCCCCGCCTCGCGTGTGACGTCGCTGAAGCGGCCGTCGGCGTCGTTGTGCAGCAGCGACAGCCGCATGCGGCCCTCGTCGAGCAGCCAGCCGCCGCGCAGCACGAGGATGTCGAGCCGGCCGTCGTTGTCGTAGTCGGTCGCGACGATGTTGAGCCCGCCGAGCTGGTCGTCGAGGCGCCACTTCGCGGCGACGTCCTCGAAGCGCCCGTCGCCCGTGTTGCGATACGCCTTCAGCGGACCGCGCGGATCGCAGGTCGAGCTGACGATGTCCATGCGGCCGTCGCCGTCGAAGTCGTCGACGATCACGCCGCCGGCGCGATCGAAACTGTCGACGCCGAGCTGCTCGGCGACGTCGACGAAGCGCCCGATGTCGGCGCGCGACTCGAACGCGGCCGGCGGGATCCGCTGCGCGGCGGGCACTCCGTCCGGGTACTCGGCGAGCGCCATGCACGTGATGTTCAACAGCCACGTCGCGGTGATCGAGTCGGCTCCGCGCTCGCGCGCGGAGATGCGGCGCAGGTACTCGAGGTAGTCGGCGCGCGCGAGACGCGCGGGCTCGGCGACCGTGTGCTCGCCGCCGCCGCGCAGCGGGAAGATGCAGCACTCGCGGTTGTGCAGGCGCACGCAGTTGTCGATCTCGGCGCGCCGCAGGTGCGCGAGCGCGCGCACGCGGTACAGCTCGGGCACCGCCGCGGCGATCTCGGCGCGCGCGTCGAGCGCGGCGATCGCCGCGTCCAGCGTCTCGATCGCGGCGTCGATCTGCCCGAGGCGCAGTTGCTCGTTCGCGAAGTCGCAGGTCAGCTGCGCGCGCGCCAGCGGATCGAGATCGGGCTGGGCGAGCTCTGCCTTCAACACGTCGTGCGTGCCGCGCCCCATCGCCGGGTTCGCGCTCGCGTCGATGCGGTCGGCCAGCGCTTCGAACTCCGGCCGCTGCGGCGTCCACGTGGTGTCGAGGTGCGGGGCGGCCGCCGCGGCGGCGGCCAGGAGCAGCACCCAGGCTGCGAGCTTCGTGCTTCGGGTCATGCGAGCCTTCGGTGCCGTGCCGAGGTGTGGCCAAGCCTCGGCCGGCGGCTCCAATAACCTTATAGGAATCGTCGATATAAAAACAGGCGCAGCCCGACCCCGGGCTCGCAGGGCGCGCTAGCGCACCACGAAGTTCACGAGCTTGCCGGGCACGACGACGACCTTCGCGACCGTCTTGCCGTCGAGCTGCTCGGCGACCGCCGCGCGCGCGGCGCTCTCGACCTCCGCGGCCGGCGCGGTGCGCGCGACGACGACCTTCCCGCGCAGCTTGCCGTTGACCTGGATCGGGAGCTCGACCTCGTCGTCGACGAGGTGCGCGGGATCGTACTTCGGCCACGCCGCGAGCGCGACCAGATCCGCGTGCCCGAGGCGCGCCCACAGCTCCTCCGCGATGTGCGGAGCGAACGGCGCGAGCGCCTGCACGAGCCGCTCGAGCTGGTCGCGCCGCAGCGCGGCGCTCTCCTTCACCGCCTCGTTGAGGAAGCTCATGAACGCCGACACCGCGGTGTTCATCGCGAAGTGCGCGCACGCGTGCTCGACCTTCTGCAGCGTGCGCGCGAGCTCGCGCTCCAGGCGCAGCGTCGCGCCGTCGAGCGCGGGTTGCGCCGCGCCGGCCGCGAACTGCGCGCGCACCGGCGCGCTCGACTCCTCGTCGACCGCCAGTCGCCACAGCCGGTCGAGGAAGCGCCGACAGCCGGGGATGTCGCGCGGATTCCACGGCTTCGAGTCCGCCAGCGGCCCCATGAACGTCTCGTACAGCCGCAGCGTGTCCGCGCCGTACTCGGCGATGATGTCGTCGGGGTTGACGACGTTGCCGAGCTGCTTCGCCATCTTCGTGACGATCTGCTTCAGCGGCTCGCCGGTCCCCTGCTTCGCGAAACCGTCGCCCTGCGGCACGACTTGCGCGTTCGGCACGAGGCGCCCGCTCGCGTCCTCGTACGCGAACGCGGTGATCAGACCCTGGTTGAAGAGCTTCTGGAACGGCTCCTTCGTCGAGACGAGCCCGGCGTCGAACAGCACCTTGTGCCAGAAGCGCGCGTACAACAGGTGCATCACCGCGTGCGCGGCGCCGCCGACGTACAGATCGACCGGGCCCCAGTACTTCTCGGCCTCGCGCGACCAAGCGGCCGCCGCGTTCGACGGATCCATGAAGCGCAGCCAGTACCAGCACGAGCCGGCCCAACCGGGCATCGTGTCGGTGTCGCGGCGCGCGGGCTTGCCTTCGAACGCAGTCGCGACCCAGTCCTTGGCGCGCGCGAGCGGCGCC
>SCVU01000474.1 GCA_004296785.1 Planctomycetota bacterium | reverse complement strand
AACGGCTCGCCGCCGAAGAACGTGATCTCGACTTCCTTGCGCGAGCCTGCGCGGCGGACCATGTGCTCGATCGCCTCGACGCCGGTCTCGTAGCTCATCGACTTGCCGGTCGAGTGGAAGCCAGCCTTCACCTCGTAGCAGTACGTGCACTTCAGATTGCATGAGGTCTGCACCAGCAACATCATCTTGTTCGGGTGATGCTGCATGTGCGCCGCGACGGTCTGCTCGCGCTGCGCGTCGGTGTCGAGCGGCTCGAGCTGGAACAGTCCGGCATCCGCGAGGCGCGTACACTCGTCGACGACGGCCGCGACATTCGCGTCACCCGCAGCGCGGACGCGCTCGACGACCTCCGCGTCTGCGCAGCCCTCTTCGAGCGCGCGCAACAGCGCGTAGGCCGGCGCGTCGGGCTCGAGCAGCGTGCCCGTCAGCAAGTCGTAGACGATTCGACGCGCGCGCCACTCGAAGGCGTGATAGACGGGTCGCGACGGGCAGATCCGCGCGCGCAGGGCGGCGACCGACTCGGTGGACGGCGCGGAATCGACGCCGGCAACGACTGCGACCGTGGGACTCGGCTGCATGGCTTCCTCAGGCTGGCGCAGCGCGAATGGGCGCAGCGCTGCAGCCTGAGTCTCCCGAGTCAGGTACCCGTCGCGGGAAAGACGCAAATCACGTGGCGCGGGCTCCGGGCGGCGCCCCGGCCGGCCGACGCGGCTACAGCGGAATGTTGCCGTGCTTGCGCGGCGGCCGCTCTTCGTGCTTCGTGCGCAGCAGGTTGAGCGCACGGATCAGCACCGGCCGCGTGCTCGACGCCTCGATCACGTCGTCGACGTAGCCGCGCGCCGCCGCGCGGTACGGATTGTTGAACGTCGCCTCGTACTCGTCGCGCTTCTGCTTCAGCATCGCGGCCGGATCCTTCGCGCCCTGGATCTCGCGCCGGTGGATGATCTGCGCGGCGCCCGGCTAGGCCGAATCTCGGGAATCGGTCCCCTCACGGTGCTGGGGCAACATCGTCACTAGGCAGACCGGCATCGTTACTCCCGCTCAGCAGCCGGCCAAGAAAGTAGTCGTCGAGTGCCTCCTTGCTCCCAGCGAGCGTTGCAGCGATTGCGCTGTTCACCAACGCAACTGACAACGTACGGCGCAACATTTCGTCGGCGGCCTTTGAGAGCAGGACCATTGACTCAATCTCAGATGCCTTCACAACATCGCCGTGCACGATTCGGGACCGAAAGGCGTACAGGCGCTTCACTTGCCTGTACACGGCTTGCCGTTTCTCTGCGGTGTGCTCAAGCAAGACGGCCATGCGCTCGGCCAACTGATGGGCAAGTTCACCATTGCTTGTAGCGACGAGTGCCTCCATTGCCGTCGCGAAGTGTGCGAGACGATCACCGATGTCACCAGATGAGCGCGCAGCCTGGGTCCAATACAGCGCGCGCGCAACACGGCCTGCCTTGGAAGTGTGACCCGTTTGCCTCGGGTCGCTGCCGACGATTTCTCCAAGATGGGCGCGAAAGCGGGCCCGTGATTGCTTCAGCTCTTCGTAGCTGAATGGCACCGTTGCGTGCGTGCCGTCGGCCATTGAGTGGTTCACCGCGATAAAGTTGCTGTGTGTTACCTCCCGCCCACCGAACTGGTAGTTGAGGAAGCCCAACTCGACTGATGCGGCATTGTCCTTCTGCAGCCAAAGACACTCAAGAAACACGTGAACCAAGCGGAGCTGCCGGTCGAGCACGACTTTCCAGTCGAAGCCTGCATCCGGTTCGATAAGTTGCGAGTAGATCAGCGCTGCTGCGCTCCGGATGTGGCTAGCCTCCAGCCCTCCGATCGCGTCGCAGACGGCCGGAGTCAGAAGTCGATCTATGAACCGAGGGTCGGTGGTGACGAAGAGTCCGCTGCCGATCTGATCGCCTCGGCCGCCGATTGTCGGCATGTGCACATTCGTCAGCGCGGTTAGGAACGTCGTGTTCATCGGCATGCCGCGGGCGAAGCTGAGGAACCGGGCTATGGCGATCCGAGCGTGGAGTCTGATCGCGTGCCGATCGTGCGCTACAGCGGAATGTTGCCGTGCTTGCGCGGCGGCCGCTCTTCGTGCTTCGTCCGCAGCAGGTTGAGCGCGCGGATCAGCACCGGCCGCGTGCTCGACGCCTCGATCACGTCGTCGACGTAGCCGCGCGCCGCCGCGCGGTACGGATTGTTGAACGTCGCCTCGTACTCGTCGC
>SCVU01000473.1 GCA_004296785.1 Planctomycetota bacterium | reverse complement strand
GGGCCGTCGATCGGGATCGACGGCACGCTCGTCGTCGCCGGCAACGGCACGAACGTGCGCGCGTACCGGACGCCGCACGCGCTGCGCGCCGATCGGCTCGCGCTCTCCGCGGCGAGCGGCGGCAGCGTCGCGTTCCAGATCGACGCGGGCGCCGCACACGCCGGACAGCTGTACCTGCTGCTCGGCACGCTGTCGGGCACGCTGCCCGGCACGCCGGCCGGCGCGCTCGCGCTGCCGCTGAACTCGGACGGCTACACGGCGCTGACGCTCGGCGCGCCGAACTCGGCGTTCCTGCCCGGCTCGCTCGGCACGCTCGACGCGGCCGGCCACGGCGCGTGCGCGCTCGCGCTGCCGCCGGGGCTGACGCCGCCGTACGGCATCGTCGCGCACCACGCGGCGCTCGCGATCGACGTCGCGGCGTTGCAGGTCGTGCAGGTCACCAATCCCGTCGGCCTGCGCCTCGAGCTTTGAGCGCGCCGTGAGATTCGAACGCGTCCGCATCGCCGCGCTCGGCTGGGACCGCGCGCCGCTGGAGGTGTCGTCGCTCGCGCTCGAGCGGCGCTTAGGCCCGCTGTACGAGCGGCTGTCGCTGCGCGAGGGCCGGCTCGAGCTGATGAGCGGCGTGCGCGCGCGCCGCTTCTATCCGAGCGGCGAGCGGCCGAGCGCGATCGCCGCGCGCGCGGGCGCGCACGCGCTGGCGCGCGCCGAGATCGATCGCGCGCGCATCGGCCTCTTGCTGCACACGAGCGTGTGCCGCGACATGCTCGAGCCGGCCAGCGCGGCGTTCGTGCACCGCGCACTCGAGCTCGCGCCCGAGTGCCCGTTCCTCGACCTGTCGAACGCGTGCCTCGGATTCGCGAACGGGCTCGCGCTGGCGGCCGCGCAGATCGAGCGCGGCGAGATCGACGCGGCGCTCATCGTCGCGGGCGAGGACGGCGGCCCGCTGGTCGAGGCGACGCTGGAGCGGCTGCTCGCCGAAACCGCGAACCCGCGCAAGGCGCTCAAGCTCGCGTTCGCCTCGCTGACGATCGGCGCCGGCGGCGCGGCCGCCGTGCTGTGCCGCGACGAGCTCGCGCCGCGCGCACCGCGGCTGCTGGGCGGCGTCGCGCGCTCGGCGTCGCAACACTCGGCGCTGTGCCAGGGCGATCGCGAGGCCGAGCTCGCCGGCCCGCTGATGGAGACCGAGGCGGAGGCGCTGATGCACGCGGGCATCGAGCTCGCGCGCGAGACGTTCCCGCGCTTCCTCGCCGAGCTCGGCTGGACGGCCGGCTCGATCGAGCGGATCGCGACGCACCAGGTCGGCAGCGCGCAGCGACGGCTCTTGTTCGACGCGCTCGGGCTGGACGCGGCGCGCGACTATCCGACGCTCGCCGAGTACGGCAACGTCGGTTCGGTTTCGCTGCCGCTGTCGCTCGCGCTGGCGCTCGAGTCGGGCTTCATCGGCCGCGACCAGCGCGTCGCGCTGCTCGGCATCGGATCCGGCCTCGGTTGCCTGATGCTCGGCGTGCAGACCTGACGCGCGGCGCTAGGCTGGAGCGCATGCCGCTCGCTGCTCGCCCCGCGTCGATCGCCGCCGCCCTGCTCGTCCTTGCCGCGCCCGCCTTCGCCGCCGACTTCTACGTCGATGCGGTGAACGGCAGCGACGCGACCGGCACGGGCACGAGCGCTCAGCCATGGAAGACGATCACGCACGCGCTGGCTCAGCTTCCGGGCGGGCACACGGAGAACGTGCGCGTCGCGCCGGGCGTGCACGACGCCGCGCTCGGCGAGTTGTTCCCGCTGACGCTGGAGGCAGGCGTCAATCTGCTCGGCGCGGGCATCGGTCTGACGATCGTCGATGCCGGCACGTCGAGCGGCATCCGCGTCGACAGCGACCCGACCGGCACCCAACGCGTGCGCGGACTGACGCTGCGCAACGGCAGCCAGGGAGTGAGCAGCGGGCTCGGCTATGGGTTCGCGGGATCGAAGTCGTACGCGATCGCCGACTGCGCGGTTGAGAACACGAGCGGCGCCGCGCTGTCGATCGGGTCGGGGCTGAATAGCGGCGCGTACCTGACCGCGACGCGCGTGCGGATCAGCGGCTGCGGAACCGGCCTCAGCGTCGGCGCGGGTGGCTTCGGCTCGAGCGCGTCTGCGGCGCTCGACGACTGCACGATCGAGGCGTGCAGCACCGGCATCAGCCTGTTCGCCTCGCAGGCGCACCAAGGCGCCGGTTTCGTGAGCGCGCACGCCGGCCTCGTGCGGACGCGGATTGCGGGCTGTGCGGTGGGCATCGCATGCGCCGGGTACAGCGATGGCAACGACGGCAGCGGCTTCTCAACCGTTTCACTGCGCGACAGCCTGGTCGCGCAGTGCGGCACCGGCCTGAGCGCGCAAGGCGACAACGACGTGTGGATCGCGCGCAGCACGGTCGCCGGCAACACGATCGGCATGCACAAGCAATCGGTGCTGCCGGCGTACACGTCGCTCGCACTCGACTCGGCGCTGCTGTGGGGAAACCAGAGCGAGGATTTCTTCGCGTCGCCGTCCCCGTATACGGCGCAGCACTCGAACGCGCCTGGGAACCTGCTCGCGGGCAGCGGCAACCTCTCGCTCGACCCGCAGTACGTCGACCCGGCCAACGGCGACTTCCGCCTGCTGCCGAGCTCGCCGCTGATCGACCGCGGCGATCCGACCGATGCGAAGTCGGGCACCGACCTCGACCTCGACCCGCGCGTGCTCGACGGCGATCTCGATCTCGTCGCACGCACCGACATCGGCTTCGACGAGTGGAACCCGGTGCACCTCGCGGCGAGCGGCACACCGACGCC
>SCVU01000057.1 GCA_004296785.1 Planctomycetota bacterium | reverse complement strand
GGTACGAGATGCGCGCGGCGCGGCGATCGAGCGCAGGATCGCGCTCGTCACGGCCGACGACGGGCCGGCCACGCCGAGCGCGCCGGGCATCCTGCTCGCGCACAAGCTGCTGCGCGGGGAGCTCGCGCCGGGTGCGCGGACGTGCATGGGCCTGTTGACGCTGCGCGAGCTGCTCGCGCACCTCGAGCCGCTCGGGATCTGGTGTGCGCGCTCGGACGAGAACGGCGCGTGGACCGCAGCGCCGCCGCACGCGCTCACGAGCTCGCCAGCCGCGCGGCCTTGAGGATCAGGTAGTCGCGCTCCGGCGCGCTCGGCGCGCGCTGCGCGGCCGCGTGGAACGCCTCGATCGCGGCGTCACGCTCGCCCGCGAACGCGAGCAGGTGCGCGCGCGCCGCCGCCAGGCGATGGTGGTGCGCGAGGCGCTCGTCCGACGCGAGGAGCTCGAGCTCGGCGAGCCCCGCGCGCGGCCCGTGCACCATCGCGAACGCGATCGCGCGGCTCAGCGCGACCATCGGGCCGCCGTCGATCCGCAGGAGCAGGTCGTAGAGCGCGAGGATCTGCGGCCAGTCGGTGCGTTCGGTCGACGGCGCGGCGTCGTGCAGCGCAGCGATCGCCGCCTGGATCTGGTACGGGCCGACCGCGCCGCGCGCGAGCGCGCGCTCGAGGACCGATTCGCCTTCGGTGATCGCCGCGCGATCCCACAGCGCGCGGTCCTGCTCGTCGAGCGGCACGAGCTCGCCCGCGGGGCCGGTGCGCGCGCTGCGGCGCGCGTCGGTCAGCAGGAGCAGCGCGAGCAGTCCGCCGACCTCCGGATCGAGCGGCGCGACGCGGTGCAGCGCGCGCGCGAGCCGAATCGACTCCGTCGCGAGCTCGACGCGCACGAGCGCGGCTCCGCCGCTGGCTGCGTAACCCTCGTTGAAGATCAAGTACAGCACGCGCATCACCGCGCCGAGCCGCGCGGCCCGCTCCGCGGCATTCGGTGCCTCGAACGCGACGCCGGAGCTCTCGATCGACGCCTTCGCGCGGCTGATCCGCTGCGCCATCGTCGCTTCGGGCACGAGGAACGCGCGCGCGATCTCCGCGGTCGTGAGCCCGCCGACCGCGCGCAGCGTCAGCGCGATCGCCGAGGCCTCGGAGAGTGCGGGGTGGCAGCACAAGAACAGCAGCAGCAGCGTGTCGTCGTGCTCGACGGCGCTCTCGCGCGGCTCGCTCGAACCGACGCCGAGCTCGCGCTTGCGGCGCGCGCCGTCCCCTCGTCGTGCATCGATCATGCGGCGGTTCGCGACGCGCAACAGCCATCCACCGGGATTGTCCGGCACGCCGGAGCGCGGCCACTCGACGAACGCGGCGAGCAGCGCTTCCTGCACCGCGTCTTCGGCGCTCGCGAAATCGCCGCTTTGGCGCACGAGCGCGCCGAGCACGCGCGGCGCCAGTTCGCGCGCGACGTGCTCGACGGCTCGGCGGTCGGACGGCTCCGGCGTCGTCAGAGTTCGGGAGCCCCCAGCACCTGGCGCACTTCGATCGGGATGCTCATGCGCGCGCCGCCGACGCCGGGGGCCGCCGAAGCCTCGGCCGCGATCGCGATCGCGCGCGCTTCGGATTCGACGTCGAGGATCCAGAAGCCCGCGAGGAACTCCTTCGTCTCCGGGAACGGACCGTCGGTGACGGCCGCGCCGCCGTCCTTGCGCGCGCGCACGATCTTCGCCTGGTCCGGCCAGGCCAGCCCCTGCGCCTCGACGAACTCGCCCGTCGACACGAGGCGCTTGTTCAGGTCCTTCATGAACTGGATGTGCGCGTGGATGTCCTGCGGCGGCCACTGCGTGATCGGCGGGCCCTCGCCCTTGTGGTGCATCATCAGCATGTACTTCATCGTCGGTTCCTCGAGTTCGCGGCGGCGCTCAGCGCGCACGCGTGTAGTCGATGTGGAGTCGCAGCGCTTCCTTGCCGTCCGGCCCCTTGGCGTACAGCTCGAACGCGCGGTGATCGTCGTCGACGAACTTCGTGACGACGCGGCACGGCTCGAGCTTGCCGCTCGTGCCGATGCACTCGCCGACGAGCGCGAGCTCGCCTTTCGCCGCGTCGTAACTGCCGTACGCAGTCAGCGGCGAAGAGGTCATCGTGTCGATCCAATACGTGAAGTACTGCTTGCGCACCGTGCAGTAGCCGTTGAGGCCCGAGCCGCTGAACTTCTGGCCCATCAGCTCGCCTTCGTAGCGCTCGGTGACGTGGAAAGGCGCGAGCGCGGCCGTCGTCTGCCTGCCGGGGGTGCGGATCTCCTTGCCGTCGGGTCCGCGCGTCACGAGCACGGCGTCCCAGGTGCCGGCGAGCTTCTGCAGCAGCGCGTGTTCGGCCCCGGGCTGGAACGGATTGGCCGCCTGTTGGACGGCCGGACTGCGCGCGGCCGCGAGGCCGAGCAGCGCTACGAAGACGGACGCGATCGGAATCAGGATCTTCATGGGAGCGAAATCGATGCTTCGAATGGGAGCGGACCCCGACGCGGGGCCTTCGCAGCGTGAGTCGGAGCCGACGCCCGCGCCTCGACATGCAGGTCGCGCATTCTCGCACGCGGCCCGCGGCGCACGACTAGACTCTCCGCCCATGGCAGCCCAGCCGACGCGCACCGCCGCGGCCGACGTCCGCGCGCGCGTGCGCGCGATCCTCGCCGAGCTCGAACGGCGCGGCAGCGAGCGCGTGCGCGTGCAGATGCGCGAGCAGTTCGGGATCCACGCGGAAAAGGCCTGGGGCGTGCCGATGTCCGGCATCCACGCGGTCGCCAAGGTGCACGGACGCGACCACGCGCTCGCGCTCGCGCTGTGGGAGACCGGCTGGTACGAGGCGCGCACGCTGTGCGCTTTCGTCGACGAGCCGCAGCGCGTCACGG
>SCVU01000472.1 GCA_004296785.1 Planctomycetota bacterium | reverse complement strand
GGAGAGGCCGGCGAGACCGGCACCGAGGACGACGACGTGCATGGAGAGGCGCGGGGGAGGAACGGACGAGATCGAGAGAGGCGGTGCGAGCGCGTGAGAGCGGCGCGGGATTCCGCGCCTGCCGCGCCGCGGTGGGCAGCGGCGGCGGAAACGCTTTCCGCGGATCGGAGGCGTAGAAGTCTAGCGGCCCGCGGATCGAAACGAATCGGTCGCGTGCGCGAGCCGCTACCCTGCGGCCTCCAGGCGCACCCGGAACACCGATCCGCCGCCTTCGCGCTCGTGGACGCTGATCTCGCCGCCGAGCGCGCGCGCCTGCAGATAGCACAGGTGCAACCCGAGCCCGGTGCCCGGCGCAGTGCGCGTCGCCTCGCTGCCGATCCGGTAGAACGCCTCGAAGATCTTGTCCGCTTCCTCGACGGGGATGCCGGGACCGCGATCCGCGACCTCGAGCAGCACCGAGCCGCCGTCGCGCCGCGTGCTGATGCGGATCGGCTCCCAACCCGGCACGCGCCGATCGACGGGTGCGTACTTGCGCGCGTTCTCGACGAGGTTCGCGACGAGCGTGGCGATCGCCTCCGAGGTCAGGAACACCGGCGGCAGATCTTCCTCGAGGTAGAAGACGAGATCGCTCGGCTCGTCGTCCGGCGCGGGCTCGAGCGGCACGCGGTCGCCGTCGACGTCGGACTTCAGCGCGCCGAGCTGCAGGCTCGGCTGCAGCCGCCGGATCTCGTGGTTCAGATCGCCCGGCACCGCCTGCGTCTGGCCCGAGGTCAGGCGGCTCTTCTCGAGCACGCGCTCGACGAGGCTCGACAGCCGCCCGGTCTCGCGCACGATGCGCCGGTAGTACTCCTGCTGCTGCTCGCCCGAGGTCGCCCAGCCGTCGAGCAGCATCTCGCCGTGCAGTCGGATCGCCGACAGCGGCGTGCGCAGCTCGTGAGTGACCGCGGCGACGAAGTTTTCCATCCGCTGCACCTGCTCGATCTGCTGCGTGACCGAGCGCCACAGCGAGATCAACCCGAATGCGAGCGAGACGATCAGCATCAGCGCGAGGCCGAGGAAGCGCAGCCGCAGCGTCTGGTAGCGCTGTTCCGTCGCCGCCGTGTCGATCGCGATCGAGGCGTGGCCGAGGCGCGGCGGCAGGCTCGGGTCGATCTCGACGCCGAGCTCCTTCAGGATGTCGAAGGAGGCCTGGCCCGGCGGCGCCGACGGATCGAGGATCAGGCGCTCGTTCGTGTCGAGCACCTCGTGCGCGGCCTCGCTCGGCAGATCCTCGAGCAGCCAGCGCGGGTCGAGCAGGAAACCCTGCGTCAGGCTCGGGCCGACGATCAGCGGTTTCAGGCAGTGTGCGCCCGGCGGCAGATCGTCG
>SCVU01000471.1 GCA_004296785.1 Planctomycetota bacterium | reverse complement strand
CCTCGAGTGTCTGCGCAAGCAGCTGCCGACGTGGAAGCGCAAGACGCTCGAGCAGCGCGTGCGCGCGGGCTGCGTGCGCGTGAACGGCGCGGTGATCGTGCGGCCGGAGACGCCGGTCGCGGCCGGCGACGCGATCGAGCTCGCGGACCGGCCGTTTCCGGTCGCGACCTCCAAGAACGCGTCGTCGCCGACGGCGTCGAACTCAACCGCGCGTCCGAACGCGCGCCTGCCGTTCGCGATCCTGCACGACGACGCGGCGCTCATCGCGATCGACAAACCCGCGGACCTGCTCGCCGTCGGCACCGACGCGGGCGGCGAGCGCAACGCGCTCGCGCTGCTGCGCGCGCACATCGACGCGCCGCTGTGGCCGGTGCACCGCATCGACCGCGAGACCTCCGGCGTGCTGCTGTTCGCGCGCTCGCTCGACGCGCGCGACCGCGTGCAGAGCGATTGGCCGCGCGCGCGCAAGACGTACCTCGCGATCGTCGAGGGCCGCATCGAGCCGGCGAACGGCGCGATCGACGCGCCGCTGTGGGAGGACGCGCAGTTGTTCGTCCACGTCGGCGCACATCCGAACGCCAAGTCCGCGCGCACCGAGTACCGGACCGTGCGCGCGACGCGCAAGCGCACGCTGCTCGAGGTCGAGCTCGACACGGGCCGGCGGCATCAGATCCGCGCGCACCTCGCGTCGCGCGGGTGCCCGGTCGTCGGCGATCCGCGCTACGGCGTGGTCGAGCGCTCGCGCGGCGCGCCGAAAGCGGCGCGCATGGGACTGCACGCGCGGCGCCTGGTCGTCGCGCACCCGCTGACGGGCGCGGAGCTCGCGCTCGAGGCGCGCGCGCCGCGCGCGTTCGACGCGCTGCTCGACTGAGATCGGACGCGCGGGCGGCGCCTACGCTGCTTCGCTCGATCCCTGCTTCGTCTCGCCGCGCGCGAACAGGTCCGCGACGCGCTGCAGCACGTCCTCGGCGCTCTCCGCGTGGTACCCGAACTGCGCGATCAGCCGGTCGCGGATCACGTCGATCTTCGCGCGCGTCTCCGGGTCGACCACGCTCGACACGAGGCTCGTCAGCTGGATCGTGTCGCGCCGGTCCTCGAACAGCTTGAGCTCGAGCGCGCGGCGCAGCCGCTGGTTCGCGCGGTAGTCGAAGGTCTTGCCTTCGGCCGCGAGCGCCGCGATGTAGTTCATCAGCTCGTGCCGGAAGTCGTCCTTGCGCGCCTCCGGGATGTCGATCTTCTGCTCGATCGAACGCATCAGCCGCTCGTCGGGATCGTGCTGCTTGCCGGCGGCGTCGATCACCTTCTCGCGCGTCGTGTACGCTTTGACGTTGTCGACGTACTTCGCGCACAGCCGATCGGAGGACTCGCGGTCGGAGGAGACCGCCGATTGGACCTCCTGCTTGAGCCGCTCCTCCAGATCCTCGCGCGCCAGCGCGAGCAGTTGGTTGTAGCGCTTGCGCGTCTCCTCGTTCGACACGAGCGAGTGGTGGCGCAGCCCCTCCTGCAGCGAGTCGAGCACGTCGAACGGGCCGACCCAGGCCTTGCCCGACACGAGCGCCGCCGCGATGCGGTCCTGCACGTAGCGCGGGCTGATGCCGGCGAGCCCCTCGGACTCGCACGCGTCGCGCATCTCGCGCACCTGCTCGGCGGTGAAGCCCTGGATCGACTCGCCCGCGTACAGCTTCGCCTTCTGCAGGATCGACAGCGTCGGGTGCGTCGGATCGACGAGGCGCGTCAGCACCGCCCACAGCGCCGCGATCTCGAGCGCGTGCGGTGCGACGAACTTGCCGGCCGAGCGACCGCGGTCGAACTGGCGGTGGTAGATGCGCGCCTCCTCGCCGTGCGAGAGGTTGTACGGCACGTCGATCTTGATCGTGCGGTCGCGGAACGCCTCCATCAGCTCGTTGGCCGCGAGCTTCTTGTACTCCGGCTCGTTCGTGTGCCCGAGGATCACCTCGTCGATGTGCGTCTGCGCGAACTTGCGCGGCTTGACCGCGTGCTCCTGCGTGGCGCCGAGCAGGTCGTAGAGGAACGCGACGTCGAGCTTCAGCACCTCGATGAACTCGACCAGGCCGCGGTTGGCGACGTTGAACTCGCCGTCGAAGTTGAACGCGCGCGGATCGGCGTCCGAGCCGTAGTCGGCGATGCGCCGGTAGTTGACGTCGCCGGTGAGCTCGGTCGCGTCCTGGTTCTTCTCGTCCTTCGGCTGGAACGTGCCGATGCCGACGCGGTCGTCTTCCGAGAGGAACAAGCGCTTGACGCGCACGTGCTCGACGACCTTGCGCCAGTCGCCGCCGTGGCGGTTCATCAGCTCGCGGTACCAGTAGCGGCTGACCGGGTCGAGCTCGCCGTCGATGT
>SCVU01000470.1 GCA_004296785.1 Planctomycetota bacterium | reverse complement strand
GCTCCTCCGCATCTCGGAGCGGGAGCAAGTAACAGAATTCGCCAGCGTTCGAAGACTCGAGCTCGAGGATCTCACTCCAGAATTCCGGTCTGGCGCGATACGAGCGAATCTCACGCTCGAAGTGCCTAGACTCGCTGACGTCGAGGACCCACTCGAGGTCATTGTCTTTCCACAGGCCGCCGAACTCAGGTCGATACACTTGGGCGTTCAAGTCAACGTTGTCGCCCGCCTCGTGCAGTCGGACCTTCCGCACGTCGAGCAACTGCGTGTTTGTGGCGAGGTAGTCCACGAGCGGCGTCGTGGGCAGCTGCAGGTCCACGGCGATCACGCCAGCGAAGAAGCCATCTCTCGCGTACGTGGAGCCGCTCGACGGGTCGACGCGGTCGTGTCGGACCGCCCTCGAGTACGTCAACACGAACCCGCCGTCGACGAAGTCGATGTATGCCGGACTCGTGTACGACTTCAACGCGCCGATCAGCGGCGCTTGGAAGTAATTGGCGTCGCTCCAGAGCTTCGTCGGCGGCAACTCCTCGCCGAAGCGCATAGTCGGAACCGTGTCGCGATACAGCGCCAGGATGTTGTCCGGCGAGACGAAGAATGCCTGGAGGATTGCGAACGAGTTGGAGTCGGAGTTTGCCGCGTTGAGCGAAGTGGGGAAGAGTGCGGTGACCGGGCCAAGCAGGCTCGTCGTGATCAGTGAGAGGCGCTCGCGCTCGGTGTATGGGAACTCGGATTGGTCCGGCCTGGATCGCGGATCGGACAGCGCTGCATCGAACAGGAATCGATTGACGGAGGGCACCAGCGTCGCGCAGCGCGTGAAGACGGGGTCCCGCCAGGTGCCGAGTGGACCGAACGCCCGGACTGCCGAGTTCCACTGGGTCGATTCCTCCGCGCGAAGCACTGGCACCCGGCCGGAGGCGAAGTCTTTGATCCGATTGCGAGCCACGTCGATCCATGTCGCGGTTGGAATCGTGCGGCCGTAGCGTTGAGCGAGCGTCGTCAATGCCTCCGTCAATGTGGCTTCGTCGGAGGGCGAAGCCTCCCCGCGCAGGCGCTTGACGCGATGCTCGAGAGCGAGCGCGTACATCTCGCAGAACGCCTCTTGCAGCCTTTCGATCTCCCTGATCGCGCTCTCTCGGAGCCGAACGCACTCGGCTTGGAACCGGGGCTTCGCGCGACGATCGTAGGAGAGCCGAGTGCGAGTGTCGGGGCCGCGAGCGCTCGACCCGTCGAGCACCTCGCCCGAACCCGCTGAGCCCAATGGCTGGTGGGACGCCGCGCGTTCGCTGGTCTGCGCCAGGAGGTCGGCCTGCAACGAGTCGCCGTTGACAATCCCGCTCAACGGTCCGAGGACGGCGCTCAGCACGCCCATCCGATCTTCATTCGCTCGGGGTTCGTTGCGCGCGGTCACGCCCCGGATCTCGAGCCCCACGTCCTCTCGATAGCGCGCGTACGAGGCGAGCGCGACGCGCCCGAACAGGACGCCCAGTGACAGACAGAACATCCCGACAAGAAAGCCGAGCACCCCTTCGTTGAATACCCGCCATATGCGGGCATAGAGGCGTTGTCGCAGTGTCTTGACGTCGTCGGGCCCGACGCTGACCGATCTGGAGATCAGCGGTTCGAGCAGCGGTTCATCGAATGAATCCATGGGGGGCGTCCGATCGACAAGGAGAAGCAGCCGTCACTGCGGCCGACGCGCAATGGCCTCGACTGCAGATCTCTCGAGCCTGTGCTCGGCCGTTGCGGCGTGCGAGGGGACACACACCGACGGGACGAACCGTGAGTCGAGCCAGCGGGAGCATGGCGCTCGAGTCCGGGGCTCAGGAGCACACGACGATGCACTCCTGAAGCTCAGTGGTCGCGCGACAGATGGGCTCCAGCTCTCTCGTGCTCTCCAGGCACACGCTTGGACCGACAAGCGCGATCCGAGCCTACACGAGATTCAGTGCAACGTGGGTGGTCTTCGGATCGCGCCGGTGCCCAGTCCCAGATCTGGTAATAGCGTGTCCTCCCACGCGGCGCATCCGCTGCGTTGACGGAACTCAACGCCGCGCACGCGTCGCGCTACGGCTGGTCCGGATCGATCGCGTCGGCCGTCGCGTCATCGCCGAGTGCGCGCAGCGCGCGCGCCAGCGAGCGCTTGCCGTTCGCGACGCGCTCGGCGTGGTTCGAGATCCCGCTCGCACCCGCCGGCACGCCGTCGAGCAGCCCGACGCCCTCCAGCAGCAGGTCGCGCGCGCGCGCCGCCTCGCCCGCGGGCACGCGCTCGAGCTCCAGCGTCCCGCGGCTGATCAGGCACGCGCCGAGCTTCGCCCCGAGCTCGCGGATCTGCGGCGCCTGCGCGTGCAGCTCGCGGAACAGCTCGAGCGCGTGCTCGAGCTCCAGCACCGCGGCCGCGCCGCGCGCGGCGTCGCCGTCGGCCGCGTGCGCCAGCCGCGTGCCGAGGTTGTTGTGCGCCTCGGCGAGCACGCGCCGGATGTCGAAGCTCGCGGGCCGGCGCGCGCGCTCGGCCGCGAGCTCGTCGATCGCCGCGCGCTCGAGCGCCGCCGCTTCGTCGTGCGCCGCCTGCGGATCCAGCAGCCGCGCGAGCCCGAGCCGCGCCAGCGCCGACGACAGCGCGAACGCGGTCCGCGTCGTGTCGTCGGGCTCGGCCGT
>SCVU01000469.1 GCA_004296785.1 Planctomycetota bacterium | reverse complement strand
CACTGTTCGGCCTGCTCGGCGCCGGTTGGTCGCTCGGCAAGCGCCACGGCGGTCAGTGGGGCGAGGACGCGCGGCGCATGTTCCGCACGTGGGCGATCTCGGGCGTGCTCTATTCGTTCGCCGTCCCGGGCGTCTCGATCCCCGGGCACGTCGGCGGACTGATCGGCGGTGCGCTGCTCGGCTACCTGCTCGTGCCGCAGGCGCGTCGGATGGGCGCGGTCGCGCGCAATCCGCCGTGGCTCGTCCTGCTCGCGGGACTGGCGCTGTTTTCCGTGCCGGCGAGCTTCGCGCTGGCGGCGTTGCATTTCGGCGACTGAGCCTCGCGCTCAAGTCCCGCGCGGCGCGGGCTCGATCCACGGAGGTCACCGTTCCATCCCTCCGCCAGACGAGTTCCGCATGCCGCACATCGACACGCTGTTCCACAAGATGATCGAGCTCGGTGCGTCCGACCTCCACATGACGTCGGAGTGCGTGCCGATGTTCCGGTTGCACGGCGAGATGACGCCGGTCGAAGGGCAGGAGGCGATCCCCGCCGCGCAGATGGAGCAGATCCTGCTCGAGATCGCGCCGGACCAGAATCAGAAGCAGTTCCTCGGCGAGTGGGACACGGACTTCGCGTACGAGATCGAAGGGCTCGCGCGCTTTCGCTGCAACCTGTTCATGGATCGCAAGGGACCCGGCGCGGTGTTCCGCCAGATCCCGTCGAAGGTGCTGACGGCGGAGCAGCTGAACCTGCCGAAGGCGGTGCTCGACCTCTGCTTCCTGTCGAAGGGCCTCGTCGTCGTCACCGGTCCGACCGGCTCGGGCAAGTCGACGACGCTGGCGGCGATGATCGATCACATCAACAAGAGCCGCCGCGACCACATCATCACGATCGAGGATCCGATCGAGTTCGTGCACGAGGACCAACGCTGCCGGATCAACCAGCGCGAGGTGCACCGCCACACGGGCTCGTTCAAGCGCGCGCTGCGCGCCGCGCTGCGCGAGGACCCGGACATCGTGCTCGTCGGCGAAATGCGCGACCTCGAGACGATCGAGATCGCGATCGAGACGGCCGAGACGGGCCACCTCGTTTTCGGCACGCTGCACACGAACACGGCGGCGTCGACGGTCGACCGGATCATCGATCAGTTCCCGGCCGATCGTCAGTCGCAGATCCGCACGATGCTCTCGTCGTCACTCAAGGGCGTCGTCGCGCAGACGCTGTGCAAGAAGCAGCCGAAGGGACGCATCGCCGCGCTGGAGATCCTGATCGTCAACTCGGCGATCGCGGCGAACGTGCGCGAAGGCAAGACGCACCAGATTCCCTCCGCGATGCAGATCGGCGGCAAGCTCGGGATGAAGCTGCTGAACGACTCGCTGCTCGACCTCGTGAAGAACGGGACCGTCGACGCCGCCGAGGCGTACATCAAGGCCGTCAACAAGGACGACATGATGGCCAAGTTCAACGAGAACGGGATCAAGGTCGATCTGCAGGCGGGCGAGGCCGCGCACGCGAAGGCGGCGCCGAAGCCGGCCGCTCCGGCCGCGCCCGCTCCCGCGCTGCACGCGCCGGCCGCAGCGGCGCCCGCGACGCCGCAGCCGAAGCCCGCGCTGCCGCAGCAACAGGCGTATCGGCCGGCGGCGATGCCGAGCGCGCAACCGGCGCAACCCGCTCCGGCCGCCGCGCCGAAGCCCGGGTTCTCGGATCCGTTCGACGCGTTCCGCAAGAAGGCGTGAGCGGCGAGCGCTACTCGCGCTCGTCCAACCACGCCATCTGGATCGCCTCGAGGATCTTCTCGTTGCTCGCCTTCGGGTCGCCGCTGAAGCCGTCGAGCGCGAGCACCATCTTGTGCAGCTCGGTGAAGCGCAGCGTGAGCGGATCGACCTCGGGGTGGCGCTCGACCAGCGCGATCGCGATGTCGCGCACGTCCGTCCAGCCGATGGTTCGCGCCATGTGCTCCGCTCCGTTCAGACGTCCTGCAGCGACTTGCCCTTCAACGCACTGCGCGCGAAGTTGTCCATCAGCAGCGCGGCGAGCGGCAGGCTGGCCCGCTCGAGCTGATCGCGCGCCTGCTGCACCTCGCTCGTGTGCTCGTTCGTCTCGGCCGTGCGCGCGAGCTTGATCGCGTCCTCGAGGTCGAGCAGCGTCTCCTTGTCGAGCGCGGCGCGCACCGCCGGCAGCTGCTTGTCGATCGCCTTCAGCATCGTGCCGATCTCGGTCCGCAGATCGGCGCGGCGGCGCGCGTCGAAGTCCTCGCGCGCGTTCTCGAAGGAGAGCTTCAGCATGTGCTCGACCTCGGCATCGGTGAGCCCGTGCATCGGGTTCACGTCGATCCCCGCGGTCGCGCCGGTCGACTCCTCCTTCGCGGTGACCGCGAGGATGCCGTCGGCGTCGATCTGGAAGCGCACCGCGACGCGCGGCAGTCCGGCCGGCAGCGGCGGCAGTCCGCCGAGCTTGAAGCGGCCGAGCGAGCGGCAGTTCTTCGCGAGCTCGCGCTCGCCCTGCACGACGTTGAAGTCGATGCCGGTCTGATTGTCGGCCCACGTCGTGAACCCGCTCGTCGCCTGGCACGGCACGGGCGAGTTGCGCGGGATCACCTTGTCGA
>SCVU01000468.1 GCA_004296785.1 Planctomycetota bacterium | reverse complement strand
GGCCGCGCGGCGTTCATCTCGACGACCGTGGGCGGGGAGGAAGAGGACGGCTGGAGCGAGGTCGAGGTGCTCGAGGGGCAGGAGGCGAAGCTCGAGCTGCAGACGGTCGCGCGCGCGTCGCTGACCGGCACCGTGCGCGAAGCGGGGCTCGCGCTGGCCGGCGCTTCAGTGAACCTCGAGGAAGACACGGGCGACAACGACATGCGCGGCATGGGCGGCTTCGCGCGCGGCATGCGCTTCGGCGGCATGGGCGGCAACGGCGACGCGCGCACCAGCGGTCAGGGCGAGTACCTGATCGAGGGCCGCAAGCCCGGCAAGTACAAGCTCGTCGTCGAGCACGCGCTGCGCGCGATGCCCGAGAGCTTCCCGATCGAACTGCGCGAGGGCGAGAACCGGCTCGACGTCGAGCTCTTGCTGACGACGATCGAGGGCCGCATCGTCGATCCGCAGGGCAAGCCGATCGCCGGCGTGCGCGTGCGCGCCGAGGAGCACCGGCCGGAGTCGGGCCGCAATCGGATGATCTTCGCGTTCGCGATGGACGACGGCGAAGGCGAGACGGTGACGGTCGGCGACGGCAGCGCCGCGCCGCCGAGCACGACCGACGCCGACGGGCACTACCTGCTGCGCGGCGTCGCGGCTGGCAAGCAACTCGTCGTGCGCGCCGAGACGAAGGACTGGCAACCGGCGCGCTCGGAGCCGGTCGAGGTCGCGCCGGGCGAGAACAAGCAGGGCGTCGATCTCGTGCTCGAGCGCGGCGGCAAGCTCGAGATCGAGGCGCTCGACGCCGCGGACAAGCCGGTCCGCATGGCGTTCGTGACCGCGACGCCCGCGGGCGGCGGCGAGCCGAAGACCGGCGTGGTCGGGCCGGGGGGCGTGTGCACGCTGACCGGGCTGAAGCCGGGCTCGTACTCGGTCACCACGCGGCGCATGGGGCCTCCGGGCGGCGGCAACGGGCAGAATCCCGAAGCGCAGAACGCCGTCGTCGCGGCCGGTGAGTCGGCGAAGCTGACGTTCCGCTTCGAGTAGCCGCGCGCGAACCGCGCGCACGATCCGCGCGCAGATCGGGAAGAGCGCGTCCGCTGCTGCGCAGGGGTGGCGCTTCCGTCCCCCCGGCTGCCGTCCCTATGCTCTCTGCCCCATGACCGACCGCGGCCGCGCCACGAAGCTCGCTTCCGCTTGCCGGGTCGTCGTCTGCTGCGCCGCCGCGTCGTCGCCCGGCGCGGCGCTCGCGCAGGACGCCGCGCCGGCCCCCGCGCCGCAAGCACCGGCCGCACTGCTCGACGTTCCTGCGTCCGCGCCGCAATCCGCACCGCAATCCGCGCCGCAGGCGCTCGCGCCGCTCTCGCTGAGCCTGGAGGAAGCGCTGCGCCGCGCGCTCGAGCGCAACCTCGACCTCGCGATCGACGCGGCCAACCTCGAGGCGCGGCGCGCGCGCGCCGGCGGCGCGTGGGGCGCGTTCGACCCGACCTACTCGCTGCGCGCGGCGCTGCTCGACCGCGAGCAGGAGGCGCCGAGCTCGCTGACCGGCGCCGACGTGTTGGAAGAGAACACGCAGACCTTCCAGGGCAGCCTCGGCCTGCCGCTGCAGACCGGCGGCCGCTTCGACGTCTCGTTCAACACGGAGAACCAGGAGACGAACAGCCAGTTCTCGCTGGCCGAAGTCGCGACGACCGACGTCGTGCGCGTCGCGTACACGCAACCGCTGTTGCGCGGCGCGTGGCGCGGCTACGCGACGAGCGAGCAGCGGCTGGCCGAGCTCGAGTTCGCGCAGGCGCGCGAGCATCGCGCGGTGCTGCGCGCGGACATCGCGCTGTCGGTGCGCCGCGCGTACTGGGATCTCGTCGCGGCACGCGAGCAGGTCGCGGTGGCCGAGCTCGCGCTGCGCCTGGCGGGCGAGCAGGTCCAGCAGAACCAGCGCCGACTCGACGTCGGCGTCGGCACCGAGGTCGACGTGCTGCAGGCGCGCACGACGCTCGCGCAGCGCGAAGAGCAATTGCTCTCGGCGCGCACCGCCGTCGCGAACGCCGAGGACGCGCTGCGCGCGCTCGTGCTCGGCCGCGCGCAGGGCGAGGCGTGGCAGCAGTCGCTCGCGGCGTGGAACGCGCCGCTCGATCCGACCACGCCGCTGTACGATCCGGCGGCGCAGCCGACGCCGCCGGTCGACGAGGTGCTCGCGAGCGCGCTCGGGCAGCGCGCGGAGCTCGCGGAGCAGCGCCTGCTGATCGAGGCCGCCGAGGTGCGGCTGTCGCGCGCGGTCTCCGAGCTGCGCCCGGCGCTCGACGCCGCGCTGTCCGCGACCTCGGTCGGTTTCGACGGCGATCCGGGCGAGGCGTTCGACAAGTCGATCGGCTTCGACTTCCCGGCGCTCGAGGCGTCGCTGACGCTGTCGGGTCCGCTGCGCAACCGCACGGCGCGCGGCAACGAGCGCGCGGGCCGCGCCGAGCTGCGCGCGGCGCTGCTCGGCTACGACAAGGCCGAGCTCGCGATCCTGACCGAGGTGCGCAACGCGGTGCGCGAGCTCGCGCACCAGGCCGAGGCCGTCGCGGCCGCCGAGAAGAGCGTCGAGCTCGCGCGCCGCCAGCTCGAGGCCGAGCAGGCGCGCTACGCGCAGGGCCTGTCGACGACCTTCCAGCTGCTCGATTTCCAGCAGCAGCTTGCGGCGGCGCTCGGCTCGCGCACGAACGCGCTGGCCGGCTACGCGCGTGCGCAGGCGCAGCTCGCGCGCGCGCGCGGCGCGTAGTCACCTGGTCGCGCCGTCGCCCGGTCGCGTAGCCTGTGCCCCGTCTGCTCGACTAGGTCGTGTCGGAGTAGGAAGACCACCGAAACCATGCGCGCTGTCCCCCTGTTGCTCGCCTGCCTCGCGGTGGGTGGGGTGCTCACTTGGACGCTGTGGCCCGCCGATGCCGCGCCGGGGCCTGCGCGCGGCGCGGCCGCGGGCGGCGCCGCGGCAACCGCGCCGACGCCCGCGCCGTACGATGCGGCAGGCGGTGACAACGCACCGCCGGCGCAATCCGCGGAGTCCGCACAGCGCGCCGCGCTGCGCGCCGACCCGCGCGTCTCCGCGCTGATCTACACCGGCGCGAAGACCGGCTGGTACGACCGCGACACGTCGGACACGCTGCCGATCCTGATCGAGAAGCTCGAGCAGGGGATGGTCGCGCCGCTGCAGCGCGCGAAGGAGGAGCTCGCGCGCGGCGGCGACGCCGCGATGGTCGAAGTCGAGCGGCTGCTGCGCAAGTCGTTCGGCGATCGGATGTCGGCGGGCGTGCTGCAGAACGCGCTCGACGTCGCGTGCATGGCGGAGAACCTGCACGCGCACGACCTCGTGCTGCTGTGCCTCGATCACCCGCGCGCGGCGGTGCGCGCGATCGCCGCGGATGCGCTCGCGCGGCACCACGCGCGGCCGGAGGACTACGACCGGCTGCTGCTGCAGTACGACGGCGAGACGCCGGAGGTCAAGCAGCACCTGCTGCGCGCGCTCGCGACGGCGGATCTCGCGCGCGCGCAGGCGCAATACCTGCAGTGGATCTGCGAGCGCCAGCGCGGCGAGTCGTGGCAGGAGATGGTGCCGGTGCTGCTGGCGGCGACCGAGCCCGCGCTGTGCGAGCGGGCGAAAACCTGCTGGCGCGAGGCGCTGGCCGCGCTGCAACTGCCGCTCGCCGTGCTCGCCGCGCGCGCGGGCGACGCGGAGGCCGAGGCGTTCGTGCTCGCGCAGTCGCATTCCGAACTGGCCGACCAGCGCGGCCGCGCGCTCGCCGCGCTGCTCGCGCTCGGCCGCTACGACCGCGCCGGCGAGATGCTGCTCGGCGATCCGGACACGGGCGTGCGGCGGCTGGCACTCGGCGGGCTCGCGACGCGCGCACAGGATCCGGCGTTCCGGCCGCTGCTCGTGCAGGTCAGCCGCGAGCCGGCCAGCGCGAGCGGCGGCGTCGACCTCGCCGAGGCCGCGCTCGTGATCCTGCTGCACCTCGGCGAGCCGTCCGCCGCCGACGTCGTGCTCGCCGATCTCGATTCGGACGGGCCGGCGTTCGAGCGCGCGCTGCGGTTGTTGCTGCCGCTGCTCGAGGAGCGCGCCGATCTCGCCGAGCGCACGTGGGAGTCGCTGCAGCGGCGCGCGCAGGCCGAGCAGGAGCTGCCGCTCGACGAACGGATCACGCTGTTCCAGTCGATCGGCCTCGTCCCGCGCGCCGAAGCCGCGCGCTACCTGCGCGAGGTCGGGCTCGCCGCGGCGCCGGATGCCGAGATCAAGGGCAAGCGCGTGCACGAGTGGATGATGATCCAGGCGTCGAACAGCGGCGCAGCCGGGCGCGCGTGGCTGGCCGGCGAGCTCGCGCACGAGCGCGATCCGCTGCGCCGGCTCGACCTGATCTGGGCGGTGAGCGCGCAGCGCTGCGATTCGGCGGACGCGCCGTGCCTGGGGCGCGACACGCTGCTCGCGCTCGTCGAAGCGCCCGACACGGCGCCGCTGGAGATGCTGTTCGCGGCGAGCCGGCTGGTCGTGCTCGGCCCGTCGCAGACGATCGCGCCGCGGCTCAAGCGCGCGGTACTGCGCGTCAAGGATCCGGAGGCGCGCATGGCGCTCGAGACGCTGCTGTGGACCTGGTACTGAGCGGATCGAGCGCGCCGCACGGCCGGTCGCACGCGTCGCGCGGCGCGCGCGCCTAGCGCAGCGCGACCCAACCCGCGTCGCCGCGCTCGGGCGGCGTGCGCTGCAGCCCGCTCGCCAGTCCCGCGGCGTTGGCGTGCCGGTAGATCGCGGGATCGCCGCTCCACGTCGCGAAGCACGCGCCGCCGGTCGCGCCCTCCTGCCACGGCCAGGCGCGCGCGCAAGCCGGCGCTGGGCTCGCGCGCAGTTCGAACAGGTAGCCGTGGCAGCGCAGGCGGCCGTCGTCGAGCCACTCGCCGTCGACGAGCGCGCGCGAGAGGATCCGGTCGGACGCGACCGCATCGCGCAGCGTCGGCGGCGTGCCGCTCTGCAGCACTTCGGCGATGCGGCGCAGCACGCGTTCGGCGTCGACCGCGTTCTCGCGCAGTCCGAGCTCGCGCAACCGCGGCAGCGAGACCATCGCGACGATCAGCGCGACGAGCGAGATCGCGACGACCGCGAAGCGGCTCGCGCCGACGCGGGCGGTGCGCGCGGGCGCGCGCGTGCGAAGCGGTCGCAGCATGGCGGCGCCGATTCTGCGCCGCGAACGGGTACGCTGCAACGATCGTGGAGACCAGCAGCGGACTCCTCGCGCGCGTCGCCGACGGCGCGTCGCGCGCGGTGCTCGCCGACGCGGCGCGGTGCGCGCGTGAACGCGGCGCCGAGCTGTGGTTGGTCGGGGAGAGCGCGCTCGCGCTCGAGCTCGGGCTGCCGTGCACGGCGTGGCGCGCCGTGCTCCGCGCGGCGAGCACCGACGCCGCGGAGGCGGCC
>SCVU01000467.1 GCA_004296785.1 Planctomycetota bacterium | reverse complement strand
GAACAGCAGCGCGTCGGGCGGCGCATCGCGCTTCGCGGCGCGGTACTGCTCGAGCATCGGAGTCACGCGCGTGCCGCCGACGATCGGCGCCGGTCGCGTGCGGGCTGCGCCGGCATCGGGCGCGCGCGCCGCCGCCCCGTGTGCCGCACCATCCGCCGACGGTCGCCGCGCAGCGCCCGCGACCTCCGCGGAGGTCGCGAAGAATTCGTCGAAGGACTCCTGGCGCATCGCGGACAGTTTATCCGTCGCTGCGCCGATTCCGCGCGGGCCGCGACCGCGCGCCGAGCTGCTGGTCCGCTTGTTGCTCGGCCGGCGCGCCCCCGTCCCTTGCAGGCCGACAGCGGACACCCCAGCATTCCTGGGATTGATCGCGCTGCTCGAGCGCACCAGCCCCGCCCCCGCATGCCCCATCGTGTTCGTCTTCGCCGCCGCGCCGCGGTCGTCGCCAGCGGTTGCGTGCTCGCGCTACTCGCATCGTGCGCGTCGTACACGCAGCGCACGAGCCGCGCGTTCGCGGACTTCCAGGGCGGTCGCTTCGACGCAGCCGCGAAGGGCTTCGCCGATCGCGACAACACCGACTCGAAGTTCCTGTCGGGCGCCGAGGCGGGGACCGTCGAGCTGACCGCCGGCAACTGGGAGCGTGCGCGCGAGCAGTTCGATCGCGCCGCCGCCGCGGTGCGCGACGTCGAGGAGCGCGCGCTCGTCTCGGCGAGCGGAACGGCCGAGTCGCTCGGCTCGTGGATGCTCAACGACACGGTGCAGGCGTACGAGGGCGAGGGCTACGAGCGCGTCTATCTGCACGGCGCGCTTGCGCTGTGCTACCTCGGACTCGGCGATGCGGCGGGCGCGCTGGTCGAGGCCAAGCGCGCGAACAAGCTGCTCGAGCGCGAGGAAGCGCTCTACGAGAAGCAGTACCAGGCCGGCGGCTTCGGACACCTGTTGTCCGCGCTCGGCTACGAGCTCTCCGGTCAGATGGACGACGCGCGCATCGACTACGAGCGCATGGTCGAGAAGGGCGTCGGGACCGAGCTCGCGGGGAAGGCGCTCGTGCGCATCACGCGCGCCGGGGCGCGCGACGAGCTCGCGCAGTGGATCGAGCGCTTCGGCGACGTGCAGCCGCCGCCGCGCGATGCCGCGACGATCGTGCTGGTGGCCGGCGTCGGCCTCGGGCCCTACAAGCAGGAGTCTTCGCTGGTCTGGCCGACGAGTGACGGCGTGCTGACCTACGCCGCTCCGACGCACGTCGAGCGACCGCAGCCGGTGGCGTACCTGCAACTCGACGCGACCGACGCGAGCGGCGCGACGACGAGCGCGCGCTCGGTGCTCGTCGAGCACGTCGCGAGCGTTGCGCGCGAGAACCTCGACGACCGCATCAAGTGGATGGCGGCCAAGTCGGTGCTGCGCGGCGTGCTGAAGCGCGAACTGACGCAGGCGATCGTCAAGGCCAACGACGGCAGCGACAGCAGCGCGGGCATCGCGTTCCTCGCGGGCACGCTGTTCCAGATCGCGACCGAGCGCGCGGATCTGCGCTGCTGGTCGACGCTGCCGGACTCGTGGCAGGCCGCGCGGCTGTTCGTGCCGCCCGGCGTGCAGCGCCTGCGGCTCAGCGCGCTCGGCGGCGAAGCGAGCGACCTCGGCGAGGTCGAGCTGCGCGCCGGCGAGTGGGTCTTCATCGTCGCGCGCACGATCGACAGCCGGCTCTACGCGCATCGCATCGGCGGCCGCGCGATCGCCGAGCCGGTCGCGCCGAGCAGCGGCGAGGCCGCCGCGCGCACGCTCGAACTCCTGAACGCACACTCCGCGGGCGGCACGGGCTCGCCGGAGACCTCCAACCCTTGAAACCGACGAGACCTCCCATGCAAGCACTCTCCATGCGTTCCGCAGCGGTCCTGGCAGGCGCGCTGTTCGTCTGCGCGTGTGCGACCGCGCCTTACGGTCCCCAGAACACGTACTCCGGTCGCGAAGGCGCGCTCGAGATCGACCGCGAGATCGGCAACAGCGAGCTCGCCGCGCATCTCGAGCTGCGCGACATCCGCGCCGAGCGCCGCGACGGCCGGCTCCACGTCCAGTTCGAGCTGAGCTCGGACCTCTCGGCGACCGCGCGCATCGAATGGATGGCCGAGTGGTTCGACGAGCGCGGCTTCCTGATCGACGTCCCGCGCCACTGGGAGCCCGTCACGATCGGCCCGCGCGGTCATCACCCGTGCACGATCGTCGGTCCGTCGCCCGCCGCGAACGCGTGGAAGCTCTCGGTGCGCCCGCGCAACGAAGTCAAGTGAGCCTCGCGCATCCCCGCACACCCAACACCACCAACTCGAAACTCCCATGAACTCGAAACTGCTCCTTCCGCTCCTCCTCCTCCCGCTCGGTGCCTGCAGCTCGGTCGGCTACGGCGATCCGAATGCCGTCGAGACGGTCAACATCGACTACGGCTCGACCGACCTGCAGAGCTTCGCGGCGAAGATGGTCGAGTCGATGAACACCGCGCCGTCGCTCAACTACTTCGAGCACCCGGCCAAGGCGGACGACAAGCGCGTGATCGTCTACTTCGGCGGGATCGACAACTCGACCAGCGAGCACATCGACACGACGAGCATCCGCGACTCGATCCAGACGGCGCTGCTCAAGGGCGGCAAGTTCCGCTTCGTCGCGACGAAGCAGGGCCAGCAGGAGATCGGCGACCAGGTCGCGTTCCAGCAGGGCTCCGGCCGCGTGAATCCCGCGCAGGCGAAGGCGTTCGGCAAGCAGCTCGGCGCCGACGTCGTCGTGTACGGCACGCTGCGCTCGATCGAGAAGCACAAGGGTCGCTCGCTCGAGTCCGGCGGCATGAAGACCGACGACGTCTACTACAAGTTCACGCTGCAGTGCGACTCGATCGAGACGGCCGAAGTGCTGTGGATGGAGGAGAAGGAGCTGCGCAAGACGGCGAAGACCGGGATCTTCGGCGGCTAGCCGCCACGGCTCTCTGCGAGCGCGCGGCGCACCGCGTGGGCGAGCGACTCCGGCAGCCGATAGGCCGCGAGCGCGAGTCCCGCGAGCGCCGCGCGCTCGTGTTCCCACGCGGCGTCGAGGGCGCGTGAAGGATCCCGCAGCGCGCGCGCGCGCCGCGCGAGCTCGTCGTGCAGCTCCGGCCCATCCGCGCGCGATCCGAGCGGGAAGCGCTGCGCGCGCAGATGCCCGATCTTCACCTGCGGGAACGCGCGTTGGCGCGCATCGGCGAACGAGAGCCGGTGGAACACCGCCGCGACCGGTCCGTTGAGCAGCGCCGCCGCGCAGTCGGGATCGAGGTCGGCCGGCGGCCGGCACGCGAGCAGGCTGTTGCGGAACCAAGACGCCGGCTCGTGCACGGCGGCGATCGGGCGATCCGCGGTCTGGCGCAGCAGCACGCGCGCGCTCGCGACGTTCGACGGTGAGCCGACTCGGAAGCGCAGTCTCGCATTGCGTTCGACGCCGGCGCGCAGCGCGAGTCGCGGCGCGGCGAGGCGGAACGCGGCGAGGTCGCGTCCCTCGCGCAGGTCCGCGGCGAGCGGCGCGCGATCGACGAGCTCGCGCACGGCGTTGCCCGTGTGCACGCCGGTGTCGCCGAAGCACTGCGCCGGCCACGGCGGCATCGACTCGAGCGCGCACCGCAGTGCGGACGACAACTCGAGCTCGTCCGGAGCGACGCGCGCGGCGTCGCGCGCGCACGGGAGCAGTCGCACGAGGGCCGTCGAACCAACGACGCCGGGAAACGCGCGCTCACCGAGCTGCTCGACCGTCCGCGCGAGCGCGGCGTGCGCGTCGACGCGCGCGCGGGACGGCGCGTAGCGGACGAGCTCGCACCACGCCGCCGGGAGCAACACGACCGCGGGCACTTCGTGCGCTGCGCAGTGCGCGGCGATGCGCTCGATGAACTCGCCGTGCAGGCTCGGCCAGCCGCCCAGCGCGCTCGTGCGCGCCGGCTGCACGCGCTGGCGACCGGAGTAGCTCGCCCACGGCGGATTCGCGGCGATCGCGGCGCCGGCCGGCCAGGGCGTCGATGGCGCGAGCGCATCGGCGTGCGCGAGTCGCAGCTCGACGCGCGCACCGGCGCCGGCCGCGCGAACCGCGAGGCGCGCATCGACCAGCACGCTCGCGTCGACGTCGCAGCCGTGCAGGCACAGCGCTTCCGCGCGTCCGCGCGCGGCCCACTCAGCCGCCAGGGCGGCGAGCAGCGCGCCGCTGCCGCACGCCGGATCGAAGAACGAGCGCGATTGCGGTGCCGCGTCCAGGAGCGCCGCCGCGACGCGCCGCGCCAAACCGACCGGCGTGGCGACCTGGCCCGGCGGTCGGATCGAACGGGCGGCGCTGCTCACGCGGAAACTCTTTCGCACGCCGCGCGCGCTTGCAAGCGCGCCGCGCCGCCGCACGTTCGCCGGCCGCGTCGGCTCCGGCTCCGATCACCCGGAGCATGACAGAGCTCCTGGGAATCTTCATCTCTCTCCTGTGTCGAGCAGCCGTGCGCCAGCGCGGCTGCTCGCTTTTCGGGGAGACCGGCGCGCGCAGGCGCGGCGCGCAGGCAGCGTGACCGCGCCGTGACCGACCCGACTCGCGGCGACGGGCTTTTTTGGGAAGCCGGCGTGCGGTCATGGCATCCAAGCGGCTGGATGCCCGCGTCCTGGTGGACCTGAAAAGGTCCCTGACAGCTAGAAGGAAACACGACGCGGGGGTTTCTCCCGGGTTAGGGGCAGAGGGCCCGCCGAGCTGATCGGCGGGCCCTCTTTTTTTCTCCGCGCGGCGCCGGCTCGCGCGCGCGCGCCGCCGCTCGCCGCACGCGGTTCGAGCTCGTGTGCGCGGGAGCGGCGCCGCGAACCGATAGGATGCGCAGCCGATCCCCCGCAGCATGGCGCGCTACCTGATCACCGGCGGTGCCGGATTCATCGGTTCCCACATCGCCGGCGCGCTCGTGCAGCGCGGCGACCAGGTGCGGATCCTCGACGACCTCTCGACGGGCTCGACGAAGAACCTCGAGCACCTGCAGGTCTGCGGCATCGATCGCGGCAAGCCCGTGGAGTTCCTGCGCGGCGACATCGCCGATGCCGACGTGCTGCGGCGCGCGTGCAAGGACGTGAGCGGCGTGTTCCACGAGGCCGCGCAGGTCTCGGTGCCGAAGAGCCTCGAGGATCCCGAGCGCAGCTACGAGGTCAACGTGATGGGCACGCTGCGCCTGTTGCAGGCCGCGCAGCACTCCGGCGTCGACCGCATCGTGTTCGCGGCGTCGAGCGCGGCGTACGGCAACACCGAGGAGCTGCCGAAGGTCGAGACGATGCCGTCGTGCCCGTTGTCGCCGTACGCGTCGGGCAAGCTCGCCGCCGAGCAACTGCTCGCCGTGTGGGCGCGCGCGCACGGCCTGCACACCGTCTGCCTGCGCTACTTCAACATCTTCGGGCCGCGGCAGGCCGACGACAGTCCGTACACCGGCGTGATCGCGATCTTCGCGCGCGCGCTGCTCGAGGGTCGGCGCGTGACGATCCACGGCGACGGCTCGCAGACGCGCGACTTCACGTACGTCGACAACGTCGTGCGCGCGAACCTCGCGGCGATGGACGCGCGCGACACCGCGTCGTTCGCGCCCGGCGAGGTGATCAACGTCGGCAGCGGCGAGCGCACGAGCCTGCTCGAGCTGTACCGCGAGATCTCGCGGCTGCTCGGCGTGGGGCA
>SCVU01000466.1 GCA_004296785.1 Planctomycetota bacterium | reverse complement strand
ACCGAGATGCCGGGCTTCGAACCGAAGCGCCCGATGTAGATCGCGTCCGGCGCGACCGGCGCGTTGATCAGGCCCTGACCCTGGCCCGTCGTGAAGAACGTGGTCGGGCCGAGCGAGTTCGTGCGACCCGACAGGTCGAGGAACTTCTGCGAGTTCACGGTGACCGTGACCTTGTTGAACGCGCCGCACTGCGCGGACACCGGGCCGGCGCCCGGGAAGCCGAACGACGGCAGGAACTCCCAGGTCGACAGGTCGTAGACGCTCGGCGGCCGCAGCGAGAACGGCAGGTTCACGAGCGACGTCGTCGGGCCGAACGTGATCGCCACCGCCGAGCTCGGCGTCGGCGGCTTGCCGTTGTCGAGCGAGCCCAGCGAGAACGGCTGGATCGGCTCGGAGAACTGGATGCGCACGGACGTCTGCGGGTCGACGTTGACGTCGCCGTTGCCCGGCGTGATGACCGCCACGTTGAACGGCGGCGGCGATTGCGCGACCTCGGGACCGACGGTGTCGGCGCCGACGGTCGACGACGCGAGCCCGGGCTCCGCGAGCAGCTTGCCGCCCGTCGAGCGCACGCCGCCGGTGATCCGCATGCGGATCTGCTGGCCGACCGGGAAGGTCTCGTGCGTCAGCAGGTTGTTGTCCTGGTCCGCGACGAACACGAACGAGCTCGGGCCGACGAGCTTCGCCGCATCGGGGAACGCGGTCGTGCTCTCGGTGCCGGGGAAGCCGAGGCCGGGCAGGCCGGAGCCGACGGTGAGCGCGACCGGCGCGGAGCCCGCGAGGCCGACCCACTGCTGCAGCTCGAGCAGACCGCCGACCGGCGCGCCCGCGTACGTGCGACCGCCGATGAACGCGCGGCCCGGCAGCGTCGTCACGCTACCGGTCAGCGGGTCGACGGCCTCGACCGAGATCGAGCCGCTCAGGTTCGAGCTCGCCTGCGCGGTCGCCGACGCGTCGAGCACCGACGCGATGTCGATCGGCGCATTGAAGTTCGCGTAGATGTAGTGATTGCCCGCGGTGCCGGTCGGCAGGATCGCCGTGGTCGGCCACTGCGTCGGCGCGAGCACCGGGTTGGCCGGCTTCGCGTTGTTGACGAGGTCGGCGTACGTGCGGATCGCGACGATCTCGACGCCGGGCGTGCCGGCCGGAGTCGGCTTGTGCACGCGGTGCGGGAGCAGCAGACCGAAGCCGTTCGAGGCCTCGTTGATCTGCATCGTGTTCGAGCCGCCGGCGGCGCCGCCCGCAGCGCCGCCGCCGCAGCCGTGGAGCAGCAGCGCCGAGAAGCCCAGCGCGGAGAATCCCAGCGCGCGCTGGAGAAGGCGCGTCGTCCCGTGAAGAGGAAGCCCGTGGTGACTGTTCATGAGTGTGTGGGGGTCAGTGCAGTGCGCGTTCGGGGAGCGAAGGCAGGACAACCGCGACCGTTCCCTCCTGCGCCGACCTGCGGCCGGCGAGCGTGTCTCGACTCGCTGTCGAGCGACGCCGCACAGTGCCGATCACGGCGCGGGTCGCACGGGCTCGAGGCGCAGAACGAGCCGTCGAGCGGAGGTCGCGTCGCGCTCCTCGCGGGAGCTCGAACGCGGCGTGCCGGCCGGCGGCGGAGGGGGGCTCCGGGTCTATCTAGTCGGGCGGGGAGAAATGGGTTACGCGCCTCGTGTCGAGGCGGAGCGAAGCCCGGAGTTTAGGTACGCGCAAGGTGGAGTCAAGGCGCCGCGCCGCGGCGCTCGCGCGAGTCCGAAGAAACAGCACTTCGCGGCGCGGCTTGCGCGGAATCGCACAGTGGGGAGCCGCGCTGCGGGCTGCTAGGCTCTGCCCCGCGCCATGCCCGCTTCCGACGCCGTGTACAACCCCGACGCGTTCCGCTCCGGAGGCGGCGAGAAGTCGTGGACGACGCCGTTCTCTACCCCGCGCGAGGGCGAATACGAGAACGCGCTGCGGCCGCGCGTGCTCGCGGAATTCGTCGGGCAGGCGCGCAGCGTCGACAACCTGCGGATCGCGCTGCAGGCGGCCAAGGGGCGCGGCGAGCCGCTCGACCACCTGCTGCTGTGCGGTCCCCCCGGCCTGGGCAAGACCTCGCTGGCGCGGATCCTCGCGGGCGAGCTCGGCACGCAGCTGCACGCGACGAGCGGCCCGGCGCTCGAGCGACCGCGCGACCTGATCGGCATCCTCACGCAGATCCAGCGCGGCGACGTGCTGTTCCTCGACGAGGTGCACCGGATCCCGGCACCGGTCGAGGAGTACCTGTACACCGCGATGGAGGATTTCTCCGTCGACTTCACGCTCGACCAGGGGCCGAACGCGCGCATCCTGCCGCTGTCGCTGGCGCCGTTCACGCTGGTCGGCGCGACGACGCGCGAGGGGCTGCTCTCCGCGCCGTTCCGCGCGCGCTTCGGATTGCTCGAGCGGCTCGAGCCGTATCCGGACGCCGACCTGATCCGGATCCTCGAGCGCGCGGCGAAGATCCTCGCGTGCGAGCTCGCGCCGAGCGCGGCCGAGGTGATCGCCGCGCGCAGCCGCGGCACGCCGCGCGTCGCGAATCGATTCCTGCGCCGCGTGCGCGACCTCGCGCAGGTGCAGGGCATCGCGCGCATCGAGCGCGCGCTCGCGGAGGACGCGCTCGCGCGCCTCGGCGTCGACGTGCACGGGCTCGAGGAGCTCGACCGACGCATCCTGCGCACGCTCGCGAACGCGCGCGGCCGGCCGCTCGGGCTGAAGACGATCGCCGCGGCGGTCGGCGAGAGCGAGGACACGATCGAAGAGGTCTACGAGCCGCATCTGTTGCGCTGCGGCTTCCTCGAACGGACCGCGAAAGGGCGCACGCTGACGCGTTCCGGGCACGGCGCGCTGGGCGCGGGCGGCAAGGCGACCGACAGCTTGTACGCCGACTGAGCCGCATGCGCGCCACGCTCGTCATCGCCGTCGCGACGTGGCTCGCGCTGGCCGCGTGCGGCGCGCCCGCGCCGCGCTCCACGCCGCCCGCGCGCGAGGTCGAGCGCGACGTCGAGATCGATTCCGAGCGCGAAGCGCATGCGCCGAGCTCCGCCGCGCCGGTCGCGCCGCCGCTGCCGGCGCAACCGACTCCGACTCCGCCGCCGCGGCGCGCGCGCGTGCTGCCGACGCTGCCGGTCTCGGTCGAGCTCGAGCACGTCGACTCCGCGCACCGCTCGATCGAGCGCCTCGACCTCGACGAGTACGTGACCGGCGTGCTGCGCGGCGAGCTCGTCGTGTGGGACGCGCCGAGCGCGCTGCTCGAAGCGCAGGCGATCGCGTCGCGCTCGTACGCGCTCGCGGTGCTCGAGCTGCGCGCGCAACAGGGCCGCAGCGGACCGCTGCCGAACTCGACGGCCGCGCAGGCGTACCGCGGCGCGCCCGCGGGCAAGCTCTCCCCCGCCGCGCACAAGGTCGAGGCGCGCGTGCGCGCCGCGGTCGCCGCGACGCGCGGCCGCGTGCTCGTCGCCGACGGCTGCGTGCTCGACGCGCGCTTCCACGCGTGCTGCGGCGGCGCGACCGCGGCGTTCGCCGACGTGTTCGCTGCGCAGGAGGACCTCGGCGCGATGCCGTCGGTCGCGTGCGCGGGCTGCGCGGGCGAGCCCGCGTGGAAGGCGACGCTCGAGCGCGCCGAGCTCGCGCGCGTGTGGAACGTGCTCGGACTCGCGCCGAAGGACTGGACGCTGGCGCCGGCGCGGCGCGACGCGCGCGGCCGCTGGCTCGAGGTCGAGCTCGGCTCGAAGGGCAAGTCGCGGCGCATGCCGTTCGAAGAGCTGCGCGCGCGGATCGGCGCGGCGCGCATCCCGTCGAGTCGCATCTACAACGAGTGGCCCGACGCGGGAGCGGTGATCGACGCGAAGCTCGTGCTCGAAGGCCGCGGCCGCGGGCACGGCGTCGGGCTGTGCCAGGCGGGCGCGCGGCACGAGGCCGAGCGCGGCGCGACGAGCGCAGAGATCCTCGCGCGGTACTTTCCGGGCGCGAAGCTCGTGACGCTGCGATGAGCGACCGCGGACTGCGCTTCGAGGTGCTCGCGCGCTGCTCACGCACGCGCGCGCGCCGCGGTCGACTGCACACGCCGCACGGCGTCGTCGAGACGCCTTGCTTCATGCCGGTCGGCACGCGCGGCACGGTCAAGGGCATGCTGCCGTCGCAGCTCGCCGCGCTCGGCACGCAGATGCTGCTCGGCAACACGTATCACCTGCACCTGCGGCCGGGCGAGCAGCTCGTGCGCGACCTCGGCGGCCTGCACCGCTTCATGGGTTGGAACGGGCCGATCCTGACCGACTCCGGCGGCTATCAAGTCTTCTCGCTCGCCGATCTCGTCAAGCTCGACGAGTCGGGCGTGAAGATGAAGTCGGTCGTCGACGGCTCGCCGGTCGAGCTCACGCCCGAGCGCGCGATCGAGATCCAGCTCGACCTCGGGCCCGACGTGTTGATGGCCTTCGACCACTGCCCGGCCGATCCGACCGCGCGTGCGGACGTCGAGATCGCGACCGAGCGGACGGCGCGCTGGCTCGAGCGCTGCGCGCGGCGCTGGCGCGAGCTCGACGGCGCCGCGCGCGGCCACCATCTGTTCGGCATCGTGCAGGGCGGGATGTTCGCCGACCTCCGCGCGCGCTCGGTCGAGCAGGTGCTCGCGCACGATCTGCCGGGCTACGCGATCGGCGGCGTCAGCGTCGGCGAGGGCAAGGAGCAGCAGTACGCGGCGGTCGAAGCGGCCGCGCCGCTGCTGCCCGAGCACAAGCCGCGCTACCTGATGGGCGTCGGGACGCCCGAGGACTTCCAAGCGGCGATCGAGCGCGGCATCGATCTGTTCGACTGCGTGACGCCGACGCGGCACGCGCGCACGCACCAGGCGTTCACGTCTGCTGGTCGCATGAACTTGCGCAACGCGCAGTACGCGCGCGACGAGCGGCCGCTCGACGAGCAGTGCGACTGCGAGACGTGCCGGACGTTCACGCGCGCGTACCTGCGCCACCTGTGCCAGAGCGACGAGATGCTCGCGGGCATCGCGCTGACGCTGCACAACCTGCGCTTCTTCCACGCGTGGATGGAGCGGGCGCGCGCCGCGCTCGAGGCGGGGACGTTCGCGACCGCGGGCTAGTCCGCGCCCGCGCGAGCCGCGTACCCCGCGTCGCGCACGGCCGCGACGAGTTGCTCCACGCCGGCGCGCTGCGGATCGTGCTGGACGAGTGCGCGGGCGCGGCGCAGCTCGACGTCAGCCTGCGCGACGCCGTCGACGCCGCGCAGCGCGGTCTCGACGTGCCGCACGCAGGCGCCGCAGGTCATGCCCTGGATGTTCAGTTCAGTGGTTTGCATGGGAATCCTCGAGTGGCGTGGGTGCCGGCGCGGAGTGCGCCGGCCGTGTACCCCCGCTGACGCACGCGCGGCCCGCGCATGACACCGCGTGCTACGAGGATCCGAGCGCAGCCGGTGTAACGGACGCTGACGGCGCGCGTCTGCGGGGCCGAACCGACGCTCCCTCCATCCCCATGGCACCTCTCGACACCTCCTCGTTCCCCTCCCCCGCGCCGCAACCGCGCACCGAGCTCACCGTGACCGGCATGACCTGCGCGGCCTGCGTGCGGCGCGTCGAGAACGCGCTGCGCGCGGTCGACGGCGTCGCGTCCGCCGAAGTCAACCTCGTCACCGGCCGCGCTTCGATCGAGCACGGTCCGAAGGCCCCGAATGCACAGGCGCTGCGCGCCGCCGTCGAGCACGCGGGCTACGCGCTGCTGCCGGCGGCGGCCCCCGGCGCAGCCCCGGCCCCGGCTGCCGCGCGCGCGCGCCTCGAGTCGCTCGATCGCGTCGTCGAGCTCGAGGAGCGCGCGCTGCGGCGCGACGCCGTGCTCGCGGCCGTGCTGGCGACGCCGCTGCTCGTCCTCGCGATGTCGCACGGCGCACTGCCGGGAACCGACGGCCCGCTCGCCGCGTATGCGCAGTTCGCGCTCGCGACCGCGGTCGTGTTCGTGCCCGGCCGGCGCTTCCTCGTCCACGCCTGGCGCGCGGCGCGCGACCGCGCGGCGGACATGAACACGCTGGTCGCGCTCGGCGCGCTGTCGGCCTGGGCGTACTCGACCGCGGCGCTGGCGCGCCACGCGCTCGCCGGCCACGCCGCGCACGCGCCGCACGTGTACTTCGAGGCGGCAGGCGCGATCGTCGCGTTCGTGCTGTTCGGCAAGCTGCTCGAGGGCCGCGCGCGCCGCCGGCTCGGCGACGCGGTGCGCCGGCTGCACGCGCTGGTGCCCGAGCTCGCGCACCGCGTCGACGAGCGCGGCGTGAGCGACGTCGCGCTCGAGGCGCTGCGCGTCGGCGATCGCGTGCTCGTCCGCCCGGGCGAGCGCGTGCCCGCCGACGGCGTCGTCGAGCACGGCGCATCGGCGGTCGACGAAGCGCTGCTGACCGGCGAGAGCCTGCCGGTCGAGAAGAGCGCCGGCGCGAGCGTCGTCGGCGGCGCGCGCAACGGCAGCGGCGCGCTGCGCGTCCGCTTGACCCACACCGGCGCGGACACGGCGCTCGCGCGCATCGCCGACGCGGTCGAGCGCGCGCAGGGCTCGCGCGCGCCGATCGCGCGCCTGGCCGATGCCGTGGCCGCGCGCTTCGTGCCGATCGTGCTCGCGATCGCCGCCGCGACCTTCGCGATCCACTGGCTGATCGAGCCGGGCGCGGCGGGCGCGGCGCTCGCGCTGGAGCGCGCGGTCGCAGTGCTCGTGATCGCGTGCCCGTGCGCGCTCGGCCTGGCGACGCCGGCCGCCGTCGCCGTCGCGACGGGTCGCGGCGCCGAACTCGGCGTGCTGTACAAGGGCGGCGCGGCGCTCGAAGCGGCCGCGCGCGTCGACACGGTGCTGCTCGACAAGACGGGCACGTTGACCGCGGGCAAGCCGCGCCTCGTCGAGCTGCACGCGCAGCGCGGCGTCGACGCGGACGAGCTGCTCGCGCGCGCCGCGGCGGTCGAGCTCGCGAGCGAGCATCCGATCGCGCGCGCGGTCGTCGAAGCGGCGCGCGAGCGCGGCCTCGCGCCGCGAACGGCCGACGCGTTCCGCGCCGCGGTCGGCGCCGGCGTCGAGGCGAACGTCGACGGCGTGCGCGTGCGCATCGGCAGCGCCGCGTGGCTCGCCGCCGCCGGCGTCGACGCCCGCGCGCTGCTCGCGTCGAGCGAGCGCGCCGCGGCGGAAGGGCGCAGCGCATTCTTCGTCGCGTACGACGACGCGCCCGCGGGCTGGTTCGCGATCGCCGACCCCGTCACGGACGCCGCGCGCGCCGCCGTCGCGGCGCTGCGCGAAGCCGGCATCGAGGTCGCGCTGCTGAGCGGCGACCGGCAGGAGACCGTGCGCGCGATCGCGCGGGAGCTCGGGATCGAGCGCGCCGAGGGCGGGCTGCGGCCCGAGCAGAAGGCCGAGCGCGTCGCCGCCGAGCGCGCGCGCGGAAGGCGCGTCGCGATGGTCGGCGACGGCGTCAACGATGCGCCCGCGCTGGCCGCGGCCGACGTCGGCGTCGCGCTCGGCGGCGGCGCACAGCTCGCGGCCGATGCGGCCGACGTCGTGCTCGTCGGGACGGACATCGGCGCGCTGCCGACGGCGCTCGCGCTGGCGCGGGCGAGCCTGCGCACGATTCGCCGCAACCTGGTGTGGGCGAGCGCCTACAACGTGCTCGCGATCCCGCTCGCGGCCGGCGCGCTCGACGCGTTCACCGGCTGGCGCCTGTCGCCGGAGTTGGCGAGCGCCGCCATGGCGCTGTCGAGCACCTCCGTCGTCGCCAGCTCTTTGCTGTTGCGCCGCCATGCGCGAGAATCCGCGCGCGAGGTGCAGCGATGAGCGCTCCTGAACACGAGTCGATCCAGCGGCCGATGGACGCGGCGATCGCCGCGGCGCTGGTCGACAGCCACCGCGAGTTCCTCGCGTTCGTCGAAAGGCGCGTCGGCAACCGCGCGGCCGCCGAGGACGTGCTGCAGCAGGCGTTCGCGCGCGGGCTCGGCGCGCTCGGCGAGCTCGAGAGCGCCGGCTCGGCGCGCGCGTGGTTCTACCGCGTACTGCGCAACGCGATCGTCGACCACCGGCGCCGCGGCGACGCGCGCGCGCGACACGAGGCGGCGGCGGCGCTGCGCGCGGACGCCGGCGAGCCGGTCGACGACGCGGAGCTCGAGCGCGTGATCTGCGCGTGCGTCGGGCGCCTGGCCGACACGCTCAAGCCCGAGTACGCGACGGCGCTGCGCCGCATCGAGCTCGACGGCGTTCCCGTCGCGCGCTTCGCCGCGGAGGCGGGCATCAGCGCGTCGAACGCCGCCGTGCGCGTGCACCGCGCGCGCCAGTCGCTGCGCAAGCGCGTCGAGCAGTCGTGCGGCACGTGCGCCGAGCACGGCTGCGTCGACTGCCACTGCAAGCCGCCGTCCCCGCGCTGATCCGCACACGCACTTCCACATCCACCACCGCATCCGCCACTGCCATGCTGCACGCCCTCTCGATCGGACTTCTGTCGCTCCTCCCCCTCGCCAACCACGCGCCCGCGCTCCAGGACTCGCGCCCCGTGGTGCCGGCCGCGCCCGCCAGCGCGCCTGCGCCGCGCGTGCGCGTGCCCGTCCACGCGAACGCGAGCTGCCCGATCATGGGCAAGCCGATCTCCGAGCGGCTGTTCGCGGAAACGGTGCGCGGCCGCATCTACATCTGCTGCAAGTCGTGCGTGAAGGACATCCTCGCCGACGTCGACACCGCGTACGCCGCGGCGTTCCCGCGCGACGAGGTGCACCTCAACAAGAGCTGCCCGGTGACGGGCGCAGAGATCGGCAAGGACGCGGTGCGCATCAAGTTGCAAGGGCACGAGTTCGCGGTGCGCGACGCGGCCGCGGCGGAGCTCGCGCGCAAGGAATCGCAGCGCACGCTGGCGCGCCTGCTCGAGCCCGCGCTCGACGACGTCGGCAACGCGACGTGCCCCGTCAGCGGAACCGCGGTGGCGCCGAACGCGATCGTCGTGATCGACGGCCACCTGATCCGGCTCTCGTCGCCGAAGCTCGTCGAGCAGATCGAGAAGGATCCGCAGCCGGTGCTCAAGAAGGCCCTCGAGCTGCGCGGCAAGCCCGCGCCCGCCGCCAAGTGACGCGCGCAGCTTCGATCGCGCCGGTCGCGCTCGCCGCGGTCGCACTGACCGCCGCCTGCGCGAACGTCGGCGCGCGCCGAGCCGAGGACGTCGAGCGCGCGGCGCGCCGCGCCGGCGCGGTCAGCGGCACGCGCGTCGTCGCGGCGGTCGGCACGCACGACGACGGCTCGATCGCTCCGCGCGCGCTCGAGCTGCTGCAGGGCGAGCTGCTCGAGGACGAGGCCGTCGAGATCGCGCTGCTGAATCACCGCGGCGTGCGCGCGGCCTTCGAACGGCTCGGCGTCTCCTCCGCGCAGGCTGCGCGCGCCACGCGCCCCGCCAATCCGGTGCTGTCCGCCGAGTGGCTCGAATTCGACGCCGG
>SCVU01000056.1 GCA_004296785.1 Planctomycetota bacterium | reverse complement strand
AGCGCGTCGGGACCGACGAACAACGCGTCGTACGGCTGGTCGGGGCTCGACCAGGACCAGACGATGCGCTCGATCGTCGGACCGGACTGCCAGCCGACCCAGCGCTGCTGCGAGTCCGCGGCGAGCTCGAGCGGGCCGCACAGGCGCAGACCGCCGCCGCCGTGGTGCTCGATCGAGGCCTGCGTCGCGATCACCTCGTTGAGCTCGAGCGCGCCGAGCAGCAGCAGCGGATCGCGCGCGATGCCCTCCTGCCGTCCGGTCGCGCCGAGCAGCTCGAGCGCTTCGATCGCGCGCGGCAGATCGACGCGCGGCAACGCGCGCTCGGCTTTGCGCGGCAGCGCGGCGACGCGCGCGTGCAGGTCCGGGAGCAGCGGGTAGTGCAGCACGCGCGTCGTCGCGCGCTCGACGCGCTCGCCGTCCTTGCGCTCGAGCTCGACGGCGAGCTCGACGCCGACCTCGGTCGCGATCGGCACGCGCGCGTCGAGCGCGACGCGCGCGAGATCCGCGGCGCGCAGCTCCTTCGAGGCGAGCGCGCCCTGCTCGTGCGGCGCCAGCACGCGGACGGTGAGCGGCGCATCCGCCAGCGCTTCGAGCTCGACGGCGCGCGAACGCTCGACGACGAGCTGGAACGCGCCGGCCGCGCCATTCAGCGACACGCCGTCGGCCCAGCCGGGCGCCGCGGTGAGGTCGAGCGCGTCGGCGAGCTGCTGCAGCGAGCGCTCCGACGCCGTCGCGGGCTCCGGGCGACCGCGCAGGATCGCGGCGGCCGCGTCGAGCTCGGCATCGGACGGCCACGCATCGCCGCACGCGGCCAGGCGCGCGGCCGCGAGCTCGCGCGGCTTGACCTCGGCCTGCTCCCACGCGGCGCGCAAGCGCTCGATGCGCGCAGCGCGCTGCGCGCGCGCGTGACCGGCGTCGTCGGCGACGCGCGGCGCGCCCGCGAGGACGCCGAGGAGCACAGCGGTGAACAGGTGCGGCATCACTTGACCGTCGGGTACGTCGCGAGGACCCACGCGTGCCAGTCGGACTGCAGCTCGAGCGGGCTCTTCTTGTAGATCTCGATCAGCGCGTCGCGCGACGGCTTGCGCTGGCGCAGCAGCTTGAACAGCGCGTCGACCTTCGCTCCGTCGAGCTGCAGCAGGTAGTCGACGAAGCTGAACGCGGCCGTGTGCTGCGCGGCCGACAGCTGGTCCGTGTTGAGCGACAGCAGCGACGGCAGTCCGGGCACGTCGCCCTTCGCGACCGCCTTGCGCCACGCGGGTCGCCACGGCCCGGGCTTCGGCTGCTCGGCGGTGTTGACCTCCTCGTAGCAGTAGGTGCCGCACTCCTGCAGCGCGCGGTCCTCGATCCAGTGCGCGAGCCCTTCGTCGGCCCAGCCCGCGCCGACGCGCCCGAGCCAGTTCGACGGCGCCTGGTGCGACAGCAACAGGTGCGACAGGTTGTGCGCGACGTGGCGGTGCAGCCCGCGATCGTCGGGGAAGTACTTGCGCGCCGCGCACACGGTGAAGTTCGCGACCGCGCCCATCAGCTTCATCGAGCCGTCGCCGGTCATCTCGCACCACTTCGCCGCCGCGCGGTGGTGGTCGGTGGCCAGGCCCCAGAACATCATCAGGTTCTTGACCTTGAAGTCCGCCGGATTGGCCTTCAGCGCGTCCATGTAGCTGCGCCGGATCGCCTGCATCCGCGCGAGGTACAGGTGCGCGAGCGCGTGCGCACCGAGGCGCTGCTTGCCGACTTTCAGCTCGTCGAGCTCCCAGATCACGACGAAGTTCGCGTCCTCGACCATGCGCAGCTCGCGCCCCATCACCTGCTCGTACGGCGCGAGCCGCTCGCGGCCGCGCGCGAACTCGCCGCGGCGCGCCGCGAGGTCCTTCTCCACCGCGTCGTCGCTGCACGCCGCGCAGTCGATCCAACCGACGCCCGCGCAGGTCTTGCAGCCGTCGACCATCGAGCAGTACTGGACGAGCGTCTCGGCTTGGCACTCGTCCGGCTCGTGCTCGGGGCACGGCATGCGGCCCTGCGAGCGGCACTTCGTGCACTTCTGCACGGCCTGCGAACCGGGCCGCGGCGGCTCTTGCGGCGCGGCGAGCGCGACCGCGAACGGCAGCGCGAGCAGCAGGCAGATGGCCGCGCGCGACATCCGACTACGCGCCGACTCGGGCGGCGACGCGCTCCTCGACGATCTGCGCGCGCGGGTCGAAGCGCGCCAGGCGGATGCGCTCGGCGACGCCGCCCGGCAGCGACGCGCGCGGCGCGAGGCCGACGAGCTCGCTCTCGCGGATCGCGACGCCCGCCGCGGACGCCAGGCGCTCGACCTCCTCGTACACGCGCAACAGGCCGGTGCGCTGGAAGTCGCAGACGTTCATGCTCACCTGTGCGAGCTTCAGGTCGTCGAGGAAGAAGCCCATCGCCTTGATCCCGGGCAGGCCGCCGTCGCGCTCGCGGATCTTCTTCGCGATGTCCTTCGCGAGCTTCACGTCCTCGGTCTCGAGGTTGATGTTGTAGGCGATCAGGAAGCTGCGCGCGCCGATCACCGTGGCCCCCGCGCTCTCGTGCACGCGCGCGGGACCTTCATCGGGCGCGCGCGCCGGATCGGTCGCGATCGCGTCGCGCAGTTTCTCGAAGCCGATGTTGCGCACGTCGGGCAGATTGCGCCGCTCGGGGCGCCGCGCGGCGCTCTCGTAGAAGTACACGGGGATCGCGAGCTCGCGCGCGACGCGCGCGCCGAGCGCGTGCGCGAGCTCGACGCAGCGCGCCATCGTCGCGCCTTCCAGCGGCACGAACGGCACGACGTCGGTCGCGCCGATGCGCGGGTGCTCGCCCTCGTGCGAGCGCAGGTCGATGAGCTCGCGTGCCTTGGCGATCGCGCGGAACGCGGCTTCGCCGACCGCATCGGGCCCCGCGACGAGGGTCACGACGGCGCGATTGTGGCTCGCGTCCATGCTGCGGTCGATCACGCGCGCGCCGGGCACCGCCTCGATCGCCGCGACGATCGCGTCGACGACCTCGGGACGGCGGCCCTCGCTGAAGTTCGGAACGCACTCGATGAGCATCGTGCGCGCGATCTTACCCGGCCGCAGGCGCGCTTACCCGGCCGCGGGCGCAGGCACGACCCGCACGCCGCGCTTCCACACGCCGCGCACGCGCGGGCGACCGAAGTCGTACGCGAGGTGCTCGACGCTCGCGACGTCGAGCAGCGCGAAGTCGGCCTGCTTGCCCGGCTCGAGCGTTCCGCAGCGCGCGCCGCGGCCCAGCGAACACGCCGGATTCAGCGTCGCGGCGGTCAGGCACTCCGCCGCGGTCAGTCGGTAGCGCAGCGCGCCGAACGCGATCGCCTCGTGCAGGCTCGGGCAGTAGCAGCTGCCGGGGTTGTAGTCGGTCGACAGCGCGAGCGGCAGGCCGGCGTCGGCGATGCGCCGGCCCGGCGCCTCGCGCTCCTGCCGCAGCACGAGCGGCACGAGCGGGCACAGCACCGGCACCGTGCCGGCCGCGAGCAGCGCGGCGATGCCGCGCTCGCTGACGTGCTCGAGGTGATCGGCGCTCGCGGCGCCGAGCTCGGCCGCGAGCTCCGCGCCGCCGAGCTGACTCAGCTGATCGGCGTGCACGCGCAGTCCGAACCCGAGCTCGCGCGCGCGACCGAGGATGCGCCGGCTGTCGGCGAGATCGAACGTGTGCGCCTCGGTGAACACGTCGCAGTACTCGGCCAGCCGCGCCGCGGCGACCGCCGGCAGCAGCTCCTCGACCAGCAGGTCGACGTAGCGCGCCTTGTCGCCGCGGTGTTCGGCGGGCACGTCGTGCGCGCCGAGGAACGTCGGCACGATCTCGAGCGGGTGCACTTGCGCGGCTGCGCGCAGGACCTCGAGGCTCTTCAGCTCGTCGGCGAGCGACAGGCCGTAGCC
>SCVU01000465.1 GCA_004296785.1 Planctomycetota bacterium | reverse complement strand
GCTCTTCCGATCTGAAGGCGCTCGTCGTGCGCGGCGCATCGGCGGACGACGCGGCGCTTGATCCGGCGCACGATGCAGCGCGCGAGTCGGCGGATGCGGCCGGCGCGGCGCTGCGGCGCCTGCTCGCTTCCTCGCCGCGGCTGCTCGCGCGCTCCGCGGGCGGCACGCTCGAGCTGTACCACGCGTACGGTGCGCGCGGCGAGCCGACCGTCGGTTCGGCCGAGGCAGGCCATCGCCTCGCGCAAGAGGCGCGCGCGCACGGCGTCGAGCGCCACGGCTGCCGCGGCTGTCCGACGCCCTGCGGCTGGGAGTTCGCGCGCGAGGACGGCAGCGCGCAGCGCGCGCACTTCGGCGCGGCGCTCGCGCTCGGACCCGCGCTGGGCCTGGCGGATTTCGCGGCGCAGCTCGAGCTGCTCGCCGCGTGCGACCGCGCCGGGCTCGACGCGCGCGAGATGGGCGCACTGCTCGAGCTCGCGTGCGCGCGCGATCCGTCGCTGCACGGCGACGCGGCGCGGATGCAGCAGCGCATCGACGGGCTCGCGCGCGGCGCGGATCTCGATCCGCCGGCGCTGCTCGGCGCGGTCGCGTACGCGCGCGCGCACGGGCTCGAGTCCGAGCTCGCGAGCGCGCAAGGCCAGTCCGCGCGGCGCGAGCGCGCGCCGGCGGCCGAGCTGGGTCAGCACACGAGCGCCGGCGGCAGCGATCCGCTGCGCAGCTTCCCGTTCCTCGCCGCGACCGACGGCACCGCGGCGCGACTGCGCGCGCTCGTCGCGCCGCTGCCGCTCGCCGACGGCGGCGACGATCCGCTCGACCCGCGCGGCAAGGGTCGGCTCGTGTGGTGGCACGAGAACCTCGCGGCGGCGTTCGATCTCTCCGGCTTCTGCGCGTTCTCCGGCGGCGCGCTGCTCGCCGACGGCATCTGCACGCTCGACGAGCTCGCCGCCGCGGTCGCTCCGCCGGCGGTGCTCGCGCGCGCGAGCGGCGCGCCGGCGCGCGCGTGGCTCGCGGCCGGCGCCGATCTCGCGCTGCTGCGGCGCGCGCTCGATCCGTCGTTCGGCGACGTGCCGGACGAGCTGTGCGCGCCCGGGCTGTTCCCCGAGTACCTGCGCTGCCGCGGCGCGACGCGCGCCGGCGCGCTCGATGCGCGCGCGCTCGACGCGATCGGGTCGCTGCGCAACGCACAGCCGTGGACCGAGCTCGACGCGGGCTGCGCGCAGGCCGCGCAGCCGGCGCCGCTGCCGCGCATCGAAGCCACCGCGCGCGGCCGCGTGCGCGTGCGCGCCGTCGGTCCGCTCGGCGACGCGCTCGCGCCGGAGCTTGAGCTCGCGCTGCCGTGCTCGCTCGCCGCCGCGCTCGACGCGCTCGGCGCTGCGCTCGCCGCCGCGCAACCGCGCGCGGACGGACGCGCGTGGCTGTACGACTCCTCGGGCGAGCCGCGCGTCGCCGTCTTCCGCGCGGGCGAGCGGCTCGCGCCGCACGCGCGCATCGACGCGGGCGACGTCCTCGATCTGGTGAGCGTGATCGGCGGCGGCTAGTCTGCGCGCGCTTCGATGAGCGAGCCACCGACGCGCGGGGACGGCGAACGCGATCCGCCGCAGGGCCCGACCTACGTCGGACCGCGCGAGTGGCCGCCGCCCGAGATGCGCTGGCCGCCGCCGCCGGCCGCACGGACCGCGCCGCCGGGCGCAGACGCCGAGGTGCCGCGCGAGCGCCGCGCGCCGTGGCAGGCGCTACTGCTGTGCGTGTCGATCGCGCTCGTCGCGCAGCTCGGCGCGACGCTCGTGTTCGCCGCGTGGATGCACGGGAGCCCGCACGCCGACGAGCTGAACGCGTTGGACGCCGACGCGCGCCTGCAGCGCATCGCGGCGCTGCCCGGCGGGCTCGAGTCGATGATCCTGCCGCTGCAGGCGACGCTCGCGGCGTTCGCGCTGTTGCTCGCCGTCGCGCTGCCGGGCGGCGTGCGCGCCGGTCTCGGCCTCGAGCGACCGCGCGCGAGCGCCGCGCAGTGGCTGATCGCGGTCGGCGGCACGCTCGCGGCGCAGCTCGCGGTCACGCACGGCGTGATCCCGCACTTCGATCTCCCGCCGCACTTGAAGATGCTCGAAGAGGGGCTGGCACAGCGCTCGGTCTGGCCGGCCATCGGCTTCGCCGTCGTCGCGCCGGCGCTGTGCGAGGAGCTGTTCTTCCGCGGCTGGCTGCAGCGGCGGCTGCGCGTCGCGTGGGGGAGCACCGTGTCGATCGTGCTGTCGGGTGCGATCTTCGCCGCGTACCACATGGAGCCGGTGCACGTGCTCGGCGTGCTGCCGATCGGGCTGTGGATCGCGTGGGTGGCGGACCGCACGCGCTCGACCTGGATCGCGATCGCGTGCCACGCGGCGAACAACGGCTTCGCGCTGCTCGCGGTGCGACAGGGGTGGAGCAGCGGATAGAGTGTCGCGCCCATTTCGCGCATGCAGGCCTTTCCGATCCTGATCCTGAAGACCGGCGCGCTCGGCGACGTGCTGCGCACGACGTCGATCCTGCCCGGTCTGAAGCGGCGCTACGCCGGCGCGCAGATCACGTGGCTGACCGCCGACGGCGCCGTCGATCTCGTGCGCCTGCACCCGCAGGTCGACCGCACGCTCGGCGTCGCGCTGAAGACGAGCGGCGCGATCGCGCGCGCCGGCGACGAGCTCGCGCGCACCGAATGGCGGCGCGTGATCTCGCTCGACGACGAGGACGAGCTGTGCGATCTCGCGACGCGCCTCGCCGCGCCGTGGGAGCGCGCCGGCGTGCTCTCGGGCGCGCACCGCGCGCGCGACGGTCGGCGCGCGTACACGAGCGACGTCGGTCCGTGGTTCGACATGGGGCTGTTGTCCGTGCACGGCAAGGCGCGCGCGGACGAGCTCAAGATCGAGAACCGCGAGTCGCACCCGGCGATCTACGCGCGCATGCTCGGGATCGAGCGCGGCGCGCCGCGGCTCGAGCTCACGCCGCAGGCGCACGCGTTCGGCCGCGCGTTCGTCGAGCGCCACGGACTCAAGCGCGGGCGGCGGCTCGTCGGTCTCAACACCGGCTCGGGCGGCCGCTGGGAATCGAAGAAGCTGTCGGTCGAGCGCACGATCGAGACCGCGCGCGCGCTGCACGCGGCGCGGCAGGGCGCGGTCGAGTTCGCGCTGCTCGGCGGGCCCGACGAGGCCGCGCGCAACGCGGCGATTCGGTCCGGTCTGCCGCCCGAACTGCGCTGCGTCGACGCGGGCACCGACAACCCGCTGCTCGAGTTCGGCGCGCTGGTCGGCGAGCTCGATCTGCTGCTCACCAGCGACTCGCTCGCGCTGCACGTCGCGCTCGCGCGCGGCGTGCGCTGCGTCGCGTTCTTCGCGCCGACCTCGGCCGCCGAGATCGAGTTCTACGGACTCGGCGAGGCCGTCGCGAGCACGTCGCCCGACGCGTGCTCGTACCGACCGGACGCCGACAACTCGACGATCACGCCGCGGCGACTCGTCGACGCTTGCCTGCGCTGGCTCGACCCGCGACCGCCGGGTGCGCAGCAGGGGAGCTCGACGTGAACAAGCGCGCGATCTGGTACGTCGCCAAGGGCCTCGAGTTCATCGGGATGATCGTCGTGCTGGTCGGGGTGCTGATCAGCATGAACGAGGGGCTCGTCCAGAAGGACAGCCTGGCCAGCATGCGCTACGAGTTCATCGGCCTCGGCGCCGGCGGTCTGCTGTTCGTCGTCGGCTGGTGGATCGAGCGTTCGGTCGGCGCGCGCTGAGCCGCGGACCCCCGCGCGCGGAAGACTTTTCGCGAGCCGTACACAAACGACTCGACGGAACCCCGCGGCAGCGCGCTCCGTTGCAGTTCCGTGCCCCTGCGATTTCCGCCTTCCTTTGGGGGCTGGTAGTATCTCCGGGCACGATCTCCGCCCTACCGGCGGTCCAGTGGCGCACCGGCCCGCGCACTGGGACTCCGCGAGATCGAGGCCCCGCTTACCCACCCTTCGCTACTTCAAGGACACCCATGGCTGATCTGAAGAACCTCGGATACTGGAGCCTCGGCGCCGTCGCCCTGATCGGGCTCGGCAGCGCCGCGAACGCCCAGTTCCAAAGCACTCCCGCGCAGATCCCGGCAACGGGCTCGCTCACCGAGAACGTGGACTTCGCCGACGTCGACGACGACGGCGACATGGACGCGATCCTCGCCGACGGCGGTGACACCCAGCAGGACCAGAACCGGTTCTACGTGAACCTGGGCGGTCTGCAGGCCGGCTCGGTCGGCTTCTTCCAGGACCAGACCGCGGCGCGCATGCCGGTGCAGAACACCGACGGCCGCGACATCGAGTTCGCGGACATCGACCAGGACGGCGACTTCGACATCTACACGTCGAACACCGCGCAGCTGCTCAACCAGGGCAATCACTGGTGGGTCGACACGAGCGGCGCGGGCAACTACCAGGACCAGACCGCGACGCGCTGGGTCGGTCTGGGTGCCGCGGGCTCCTCGATCCCGCCCTCGGCCGTGCTCGCCGGCAACACGTTCATCGACTGGTCGTGCGACTGCGACTTCGGTGACATGGACAACGACGGCGACCTCGACCTGTTCCACGGCACGTACGGCGGCGCGTTCGGCGGCAACGTCCCGACGCGTCTGTTCCTGAACAACGGCAGCGGCTTCTTCTCGGAGTTCAACCCGAGCGGCTTCCAACTGCCGATCACGACGATCGCCAACGGCAACCCCGGCATCTGGTGCCAGGGCACGCAGACGGCGAACACGTTCGACACGACTGGCGCTCAGTGCGACGTCGCTAGCTCGGCGCTCGACATCGACGCGGTCGATGCCGACGGCGACTTCGACCTCGACCTGCTGCACGGCGCGCGTCAGGAAGCGCCGCGCTACTTCCTCAACCGGCACTCGCAGATCGGCATCCTGCGCTGGGTCGACATCACGGGCTCGGCGCTGCCGGCCGGCTACTGGAGCGGCGGCGACAACTACGAGCAGGAACAGGCGGACATGGACAACGACGGCGACTGGGACCTGTACGGTCTCAACTGGCCGGGCCTGTCCGACGCGGTGTTCAACAACGCGAGCACGGGCTCCGCGATCGTCTACAACGGCATGCAGACGCTCGCCTCCTCGGGTAACGACGACAACGAGGGCGACTTCTTCGACTACGACAACGACGGCGACATGGACCTCATCGTCGCCGCCTTCCTCGGCACCGACCGCCTGTACCGCAACAACTACGCGGGCGGCGCGCCTGGCTCGTTCTCGTTCACGCAGGTCACCCCCGCGGGTCTGACGAGCGGCCGCGCGCTCGACTCGGACGTGGCCGACGTCGACAACGACGGCGACTACGACATCATGACTGCCGAGGACGCCGGCAATAACGAGAAGCTCTACAAGAACATCCTCAACCCCGGCGACAACAAGGCCGCGCTGATCGCGAAGACGGAACAGCTCGCGAACAACACGGCGGCGGCGGCGGGACGTCCGGCGCGCGCGACGATCAAGGACTCGGGCAACTACTACACGACCTGGTACAACACCAACAAGGTGCGCATCACGGTCGACGGTTGCACGCTGCCCGACATCACCGCGATCACCAGCCAGGGCAACGTGTTCCGCGCGATCGTCCCGGGCAACCTGGTCGGCGCCGTCGGCTACACGTGGCGCTCGAGCGATGAGCACGGCAACACCGGCGTCTCCTCCGTCAAGAACTACACGGGTTCGTTCGGTGGCGCGCACGCGGTTGCGTTCGGCACCGGCTCGGCGGGTACGACGGGCATCCCGGTGATCAAGGCGCTGTCGGTCGCCTTCCCGGGGACGACGTCGCACATCGCGGTCACCGGTCTCCCGGCCGGCACCACGACGCTGCTGTACGTGACGGACGCGAAGCTCGGCGCGGCGCTGTACCTGCCCGGGCTGTGCAACGTGAACATCGCGGGCACGATCCTCGCGCAGAAGCAGGGCCCCGCGGATGCCAACGGCTGCATGGTCGGGTCGTTCCCGATCCCGGCGGGCGCGCCGGTCGGTCTGAAGTTCTACGCGGAAGGCTTCGGGCTCAACGGCATCGCCGGCGACCTGCTGTCGTCGACGCAAGGCCTCGAAGTGACGGTTCAGTAAGCACCGTCGCGCAGACACGCGAGCGGCCCCCTCGAGCCTCGGCTCGGGGGGGCCGCTTGCTTTGCACGGAACCTCGCTCGGGGAGCCGAGCGTTAGCATCCAGTCCTTCGACAGTTCGCACCCGGCCGCACCCGGACCCCTACCGGAGAGATTTCGATGCGCTCGCAACCCTCGCTCGTGACGGCCGCGCTCGCGGCCGCCGGATTCCTCGTCCCCGCAACCATCGCCAACGCGCAGTTCCAACTGGCGGTCGGGCAGCTCCCGGCCACCGGCGGCACGAGTGAGCAGATCGACTTCGCCGACGTCGATCACGACGGCGACGCCGACGCGCTGATCGCGAACGGCGGGAAGTCGGCGAACCAGCAGAACCGCATGCTGATCAACCTCGGCGGCGCGCAGGGCGGCAGCCCCGGCTTCTTCGCCGACGAGACCGCCGCGCGGTTGCCCGCGCAGACGTGGGCGGGCCACGACGTCGAGTTCGCGGACATCGACGCCGACGGCGACTACGACGCACACCTGTCGAACACCGCGTCGATCCTCAACCAAGGCAATCGCTGGTGGGTCGACGTCAGCGGTGTCGGCCACTACCAGGATCAGACGACCACGCGCTGGGTCGGGCTCGGACTGCCCGGCTCCTCGATCCACCCGGGCGCGGTGCTGGCCGGCGGCTCGTTCATCGACTGGTCCGCCGACAGCGACTTCGGCGACCTCGACGCCGACGGCGACGTCGACCTGTTCCACTCGAGCTACGGCGGCAACTTCAGCGGAACGGTGCCGACGCGCGTGTTCCTCAACGACGGCGCCGGGTTCTACAGCGAGTTCAATCCGACCGGGTTCCAGCTCGCCGGCGTCAACATCGCGGTCGGCGATCCCGCGCTGTGGTGTCAGGGACTCCACGGCATCGACTGCGACATCGCGACCTCGTCGCTCGACGTGGATCTGTTCGACGCCGACGGCGACTTCGATCTCGACCTGCTGTTCGGCGCGCGGCAGGAAGCGCCGCGCTACTTCAAGAACCGGCTCGTCGAGGACGGCGGGCAGCTGCTCTACCAGGACGTCACGACCTCGGCGTTCCCTGCGGGGTACTGGAGCGGCGGCGACAACTTCGAGCAGGAGCAGGCCGACATGGACAACGACGGCGATTGGGATCTGTACGGTCTCAACTGGCCGGGGCTCAACGATGCCGTGTTCAACAACACGAGCACGCCGACCGCGATCGCGTACGCGAACATGCAGACGCTCGCGTCGTCGGGCAACGACGACAACGAAGGCGACTTCCTCGACTTCGACGACGACGGCGATCTCGACCTCGTCGTGGCCGCGTTCGCGGGCACCGATCGGCTCTACCGCAACAACTACGCGGGCGGCGCGCCGGGTTCGTTCTCGTACTCGCTCGTCACGCCGTCCGGTTTCTCGAGCGGGCGCGCGCTCGAGGCGGAGGTCGCCGACGTCGACAACGACGGCGACTACGACGTGCTGACGGCCGAGGACAGCACGTTCGACGAGAAGCTCTACGTGAACGTGCTGAACCCGGGCGACAGCCGCGCCGCGCTGATCGCGCGGACCGAGGCGCTCGAGAGCGCCACGGCGGCGCCGGGCGCGCGCGTCGCGCGGTCGACGATTCAGGACTCAGGCAGCTACTACACGACCTGGTACAACGCGACCCGCGTGCGCGTGACGGTCGACGGCTGCGCGCTGCCGGAAGTCGCGGCGCGCACGAGCCAGGGCAACGTGTTCCGAGCGCTGCTGCCGCGCAACCTGGTCGGCGCCGTCGGCTACCGCTGGCTCTCGAGCGACGAGCACGGCAACACGGGCGCGTCGGCGGTGAAGAACTACGCCGGCTCGTACGCCGGCGCGCACGCGGTCGCGTTCGGCGTCGGCTCGGCCGGCACCACGGGCACGCCGCAGATCAAGGCGCTCTCGGTCGCGTTCCCCGGCACGACCTCGCACATCGCGGTCACCGGGCTGCCGGCGGGCACGACGACGTTGCTCTACCTGACCGACACGCAGCTCGCCGCGCCGCTCGCGTTGCCGGGCCTGTGCAACATCAACGTGATCGGGACGATCCTCGGTCAGAAGATCGGTCCCGCGGACGCCGCCGGTTGCCTCGTCGCTTCGTTCGCGGTGCCCGCGGGCGCGCCGCCGGGATTGAAGGTCTACGCGGAGGGCTTCGGCCTGAACGGCGTCGCCGGAAACCTGCTGTCGTCGACGCAGGGGCTCGAAGTGACGATCCAGTAGCGTCTGCGCCGCGACCCGCTTTCGCGTCCGACCGTTAGACTCGGAGCGCAGCGGCTTTCCCGCTGCACGGACCCCGATCCGGAGAGAACCCGATGCGCTCGTCCCACGTCGCCGCGCTCGCGGCCGCCGCCTGCCTCGTTCACGCAGCCGCCGCCAACGCCCAGTTCCAGCTCGCCGCGGGACACCTGCCCGCGACCGGGGGCCACAGCCAGCAGCTCGACTTCGCCGACATCGACCACGACGGCGACATCGACGCGCTGATTGCGAACGGCGCGGAGGAGCTGAATCAACAGAACCGCGTGCTGATCAACCTCGGCGGCGCGCAGGGCGGCAGCCTGGGCTTCTTCGCCGACGAGACCGGCGCGCGACTTCCGGTGCAGCAGAACGGCGGCTTCGACGTCGAGTTCGCCGACATCGACGCGGACGGCGACTTCGACGTGCACACGTCGAATACGGCGCAGCTGATCAATCAAGGCAATCGCTGGTGGATCGACACGAGCGGCGTCGGCCACTACCAGGACCAGACGGCGACGCGCTGGGTCGGGCTCGGCCAGCCGGGTTCGTCGATCCACCCGGCGCTCGTGCTCGCCGGCGGCTCGTTCATCGACTGGTGCGCCGACAGCGACTTCGGCGACGTCGACGGCGACGGGGACCTCGACCTGTTCCATTCGAGCTGCGGCCCCGTTTTCGGCGGGCAGGTTCCCACGCGCCTGTTCCGCAACGACGGCGCGGGGTTCTTCACCGAGTTCAACCCGACCGGGTTCCAGCTCGCCGGGACGTCGATCGCCGACGGCGATCCGGGGATCTGGTGCCAGGGCGTGCAGAAGGCCAACACGATGAACTCGACCGGCGCCGAGTGCGACATCGCGAGCTCGGCGCTCGACGTCGACCTGTTCGACGCCGACGGCGACTTCGACCTCGATCTGCTGCACGGCGCGCGTCAGGAGGCGCCGCGCTACTTCAGGAACCGCCTCGTCGAGAACGGCGGGTTCCTGCGCTACTGGGACGTGACCGGTTCAGCGCTCCCGGCCGAGTACTGGAGCGGCGGTGACAACTACGAGCAGGATCAGGCCGACATGGACAACGACGGCGACTGGGACCTGTTCGGCGTCAACTGGCCCGGTTCGTCCGAAGCCGTGTTCAACAACACGAGCACGCTCGCGGCGATCACGTACGCGAACATGCAGACGCTCGCGTCTTCCGGCAACGACGACAACGAAGGCGACTTCCTCGACTACGACGGCGACGGCGACCTCGACCTCGTGGTGGCGGCCTTCATCGGCAGCAATCGGCTGTATCGCAACAACTACGCGGGCGGCGCGCCGGGCACGTTCTCGTACACGCAGGTCAGTCCGACGGGCTTCACGAGCGGCCGCGCGCTCGAAACGGAAGTCGGCGACGTCGACGGCGACGGCGACTACGACGTGATGACGGCCGAGGACAGCGCGGGCGACGAGCGGCTGTACCTCAACGTGCTGAACCCCGGCGACAACCGCGCCGCGCTGATCGCGAAGACCGAGGCGCTCGCGAGCCACACGGCAGCGGCCGGCGCGCGCACCGCGCGCGCGACGATCCAGGACTCCGGCAGCTACTACACGACCTGGTACAACGCGACGAAGGTGCGCGTGACCGTCGACGGCTGCGCGTTGCCCGATCTCGCGGCGCGCACGAGCCAGGGCAACCTGTTCCACGCGCTCGTGCCGGGCAATCTGGTCGGCGCCGTCGATTACGCGTGGCGCTCGACGGACGAGCACGGCAACACCGGCGTGTCGGCGCTGAAGAGCTACACGGGCACGTACGGCGGCGCGCACGCGGTCGCGTTCGGCGTCGGCTCACCCGGCACGAGCGGCACGCCGTCGATCCAAGCGTTGTCGGTCGCGTTCCCCGGCACGACCTCGCACGTCGCGGTCACCGGGCTGCCGGCGGGCACGACGGCGCTCTTGTACCTGACGGACGCGCAACTCGGCGCGCCGCTCTCGCTGCCGGGTCTGTGCAACATCAACATCGGCGGCGCGATCCTCGCCCAGAGGATCGGCGCCGCGGACGGCGCCGGATGCCTGGTCGGCTCGTTCGCGGTGCCCGCGGGCGCGCCGCCGGGACTGAAGGCCTACGCTGAGGGCTTCGGCCTGAACGGCGTCGCGGGGAACCTCTTGTCGTCGACGCAAGGGCTCGAGCTGACGATCCAGTAGCGTCCGCGCCGCGGGCGCGTCTTGGTAGAGTCGAAGCGATGTGCGCCGTGTCGCTTCCCGGATGGGCGCGCGCGCTGTGCGGCTCGGTGCTGGCGGGCGCGTTCGGTTCGGCGCAGCTCGTCTTCGTCGATGCCTCGGCGTCGCTGCCGCAGACCGGCTCGTTCACCGAGAACGTCGACTTCGCCGACGTCGATCTCGACGGCGACTGGGACGTCGCGCTCGCCGACGGCGGCGACTTCGGCAACGACCAGAACCGGCTGTGGCTCAACCAGGGCGCCGCGCAGGGCGGCGTGCTCGGCGCGTTCGCCGATGCGACCGCGAGCGCGCTGCCGGTGTTCGCGGACGACAGCCGCGACGTCGAGTTCGCCGACATCGACGACGACGGCGACTACGACCTGTTCGTCTCGAACACGAGCCACTTCCTCAACCAGTCGAATCGCTGGCTGACGAACGCGGGCGGCGCGCAGGGCGCGGCGCTCGGCAGCTACGTCGACGACACCGGCGCGCGCTGGATCGGGCTCGGTGGACCGGGCTCGTCGCTCGCGCCGCCCGCGGTGCTGAGCGCCGGCGGCTTCATCGACTGGTCGTGCGACAGCGACTTCGCCGATCTCGACGGCGACGGCGATCTCGACCTCGTGCAGTCGAGCTACGGCGCGGCCTTCGGCGGCAACACGCCCGCGCGCGTGTTCACCAACGACGGCGCGGGGCTCTTCGTCGAGTTCAACCCGACCGGCTACCAGTTGTCGACGACGACGCTGCAGGGCGGCGAGCCCGGCCTGTGGTGCGAAGGCGTGTACGCGGCGAACACGACCGACACGAGCGGCGCGAGCTGCGACATCGCGACCAGCGGGCTCGACGTCGACCTCGCCGACGTCGACGGCGATCTCGACGTCGATCTCGCGCTGTGCGCGCGCCAGGAGGCGCCGCGGATCTTCGCCAACCGCAGCGTCGAGAACGGCGGCCCGCTCGGGTTCCGCGACGTCACGGCGCTCGCGTATCCGGTCGGTTCGTGGTCGGGCCAGGACAACATGGCGCAGGAGTTCGGCGACTGGGACGCCGACGGCGACCTCGATTTGATCGGTGTCAATTGGCCGGGCTCGAACGAACTCGTGCTCGTCGCGCAACCCGGCGGGCTCTTCGGCCTCGGTGCGGCGCTGCCGAGCTCGGGCGGCGTCGACGACGAGCTCGACGCGGCCGACTTCGACGGCGACGGCGATCTCGATCTGTACGCGGCCGCGTTCTTCGGCGCCGATCGGCTCTACCGCAGCGGTGCCGCGGGCTTCGCGCTGGCCGCGGGCGCGGGCGCCGGCGAACCGACCGATCGCTCGCTCGACGCCGATGCGGCGGACGTCGACAACGACGGCGACTACGACGTCGTGTGCGCACAGGACGCCGGTCAGTCCGAGCGCATGCGCATCAACGTCACCAACGCGGCGGACGTGCACGCGCCGCGCTTCGCGGTCGTCGCGCAGTTGCCGCCCGCGCAGGCGTCGATCGCGCCGCGCGCATTCCGCGCGCAGGTGCTCGACAACGCGAACGTGTACACGACGTGGTACGACGACGTCGACGTGTTCGTGTCGGTCGCGGGCTGCGCGGTCGCACAGCTCCCGGCGCGCTGGCGCGGCGGACAGGTGTTCCGCGCCGAGTTGCCGGGCAACCTGCTCGGCGCGATCGAGCTCGTCGTCCGCGCGCGCGACGAGCACGGCAACACCGCGCTGTCGGCGCCGAGCGCGACGAGCGGCGCGCTCGCGCCGGATCCGCTGTCGAGCTTCGGCAGCGGCAGCGCGGGCCCGCTCGGCGTGCCGACGCTGCAGCTTCTGTCCGCGCCTTTCGCCGGCTCGACGTTCCACCTCGCGCTGCGCGGACTGCCGCCGTTCGCGCCCGCGCTCGTCGGCATCACGAGCGGCGCGCTCGCGACGCCGCTCGCGCTGCCCGGGCTGTGCACGCTCAACGTGTCGGGCGCGCTGCTCGCGTCGAAGAGCGGCGCGTGCGACGCGCACGGCGACTTCGTGTGGGCGATCGAGCTGCCGCCGGGAGTGCCGAGCGGCGCCGTCGCGTACGCGCAGGGCTTCGGCCCCGCGTCGGGCACGGGCGGAAATGCGTTCGCGTCGAGCGCCGGCGCGTCGATCCGCGTGCCGTAAGCGGCGCCGCGCGGCGCGCATCGGTTACGATCGAGCGCCCGATGAACGCACTGCGCTATCTGCCGTTCGCGCTGAAGCCGTTCGGCGGCGCGGGCGTCCCCGTGCACCTGACGCTGTTCGTCACGGGCGCGTGCAATCTGCGCTGCCGCCACTGCTTCCACTTCAAGGAAGTCGCGGACTCCGTGCCGGGGCCCGAGCTCGAGCAGGTGCGCGCGCTCGCCGAGTCGTGCGCGCGGCTCGGCCCGCTCGTGTGGGTCAGCTTCGGCGGCGGCGAGCCGTTCCTGCGCCGCGACCTGCCCGAGCTCGCCGCCGCGTTCGCGCAGCACGGCCTGCGCCACCTCGCGATCCCGACCAACGGCCTCGTCGAGCGGATGGAGGCCTCGGTGCGCGCGATCCTCGCGGCGTGCCCGGACCTGTTCCTGTCGGTCGCGGTCTCGTTCGAC